>NZ_JBQFOD010000005.1:0-227662 GCF_056533095.1 Ruegeria sp. H3
AATAGATTACTCATGTTATACCCCTGAAACTCAGGGGTTTGAATCACGCAGCCGAGATGACGGCAACCAAATTAATGGGTCCAGAACCTAGTCTTCGTGGATGAACAATGCGTGTTAATATTTGTTCATCTTGCGATCTGGAATGCCTGCGGAACTTGGGCAATCCGAAACGCCTGCTGGACAAAAACGCGCCTTTGTGACAAGAGCCGCGCCAACAGGAGACATCCATGACCACCACCCGTTTCGCCCCGTCGCCCACCGGTTACATCCATGTGGGCAACCTGCGCACTGCCCTGATGAACTATCTGATCGCCCGCAAGGCTGGCGGCACATTCATCCTGCGCATCGACGACACCGACCCCGAGAGGTCGAAGGAAGAATATGTTGATGCGATCAAGCAGGATATGGAGTGGCTGGGCCTTCATTGGGATAAGGTCGAGCGTCAGTCGGACCGGCTGGACCGTTACGCCGAGGCTGCTGACAAGCTGCGCGAGATGGGCCGGTTCTATGAAGCGTTTGAGACTCCGACCGAGCTGGATCTGAAGCGCAAGAAGCAGCTGAACATGGGCAAGCCGCCTGTCTATGACCGCGCCGCTTTGAACCTTTCGGATGTAGAAAAAGATGAGCTTCGAGCTGAACGTGGCAATGGCGTCTGGCGCTTCAAGCTGGATCATGAGCGGATAGAATGGAATGACGGCATTCTGGGCGATATCTCGATCGATGCGGCTTCGGTATCCGATCCGGTGCTGATCCGGGGCGATGGTCAGGTTCTATATACGATTGCGTCTGTCGTGGACGATACGGAGATGGGCGTGACCGACGTGGTGCGCGGCTCGGACCATGTAACCAACACTGCAACGCAGATTCAGATCATCAAAGCGCTGGGCGGTCAATGCCCGCGCTTTGCACACCATTCACTGCTGACCGGTCCGCAGGGTGAGGCTTTGTCGAAACGATTGGGTACGCTGGCTCTGCGTGATCTGCGTGAGCAGGGCGTGCAGCCGCTGGCGCTGCTGAGCCTGATGGCGCGGCTGGGGTCGTCTGATCCGGTTGAACTACGCTCTGACATGGCCGAGCTGATCGACGGCTTCGATGTAAACCGCTTTGGCGCCGCCCCGACCAAGTTCGACGTGCAGGACCTGTTCCCGCTGACCGCCAAGCACTTACAATCGCTACCGCTGGCGGATGTGGCGGATGCTGTGGCGGATGCGGGCGTTCCAGCTGAGCTGGCCGAACCGTTCTGGGCCATGGCGCGCGAGAACATTACCACTCTGGCCGATCTCAAAAGCTGGTGGGAGCTGTGCCGCGATGGGGCCGAGCCCTTGATCGCCGATGAAGATCGCGACTTCATTGCCGAAGCGATTGCGCTGCTGCCCGATAGCCCATTTGATGGCGAGACCTGGGGCAGTTGGACCAAAGCGGTAAAAGACGCCACGGGCCGCAAGGGCAAAGGCCTGTTCATGCCGCTGCGCAAAGCACTGACGGGTATGGAGCGTGGGCCGGAAATGGCGGCGCTGCTTCCGCTGCTTCAGGTGATCCGTGTGCGGGGCTGAGCGCCCAGTATCGAAAGCAAGCTAGAATTTGAACGAGGCAGGCAGTTCGTCTGCCTCTTTTTGATGCTGCGGCAGGATGATCGTCACCGATGCGCGCTGCAGGCGGTCGTCCACAAATGCGGTCTCGTCAGGTCTGAGCTGTTGGTGGCGCGGATACCTTGGCTCGGCCCGGTCATTCAGGACTGGCGCATCCCATCCGTCCGTTGTTGCAAAGAAACGGTCCGCCCCGTCCGGCCCGAATGTGCGCAGATATCCCTGTATAACCACATCGATATAGCTGAGCAGCAAGGGGTGGTGATCCGAGGGCTGATTATGACGCTCCTCTGGCACCGCATAGACCGCGATTTCGACGTCGTGGGTCAGCGGATGGGAGACCGATTGCGTTGTCGGGATGCGATCATAGGCCCATTCCCGTTCATCCAACGCGGCCCAGTCGTTCTTGGGAACATGCGCGATCATGCCTTCGATCTCGGAGTCTGGATCGGGCACGGCGGTCAGGAAGGCAACAGACCGCAAATCTGTGTGCTTCCATGCTCTCCGCCACCCTTTGAGCTTTGCCGGTCGTGGATCTGGAAAATCATGGGTGGCCAGGTTCACAAGGCTGCCATAGCCAAAGAAATAGGGGTCTGCCATCTGCTTGGGGCCTTTCGGTCAATTGATGTATGTCAAACCGCTTTTTCGCCCGACATGCAATAAGGCTGCATATTTGAGTGAGGGAGGCCCCTATGCGGATTACCAAACGAACGAATATTGCTGTGCGCCTGCTGATGTATTGTGCGGCGCATCCGGATCGGCTGGTGACGAAATCCGAGATTGCTGAGGTGTGCAACATCTCGGAAAACCACTTGGCGCAGGTGATCAATCAACTTGGCCAGTTGAATTATCTGAGTACGCAGCGCGGCCGAAACGGGGGCATGTCGCTGGCGCGTCCCGCAGATCAAATCCGGATCGGCGCCGTGTTTCGGCATGTGGAGGGATCGCTGCCAATTGCCGAATGTTTTGCGGATGCCGACAACACTTGCCCGCTGACCGATGCCTGCCGCCTGCGTGTGGCGCTGCGGGATGCGGCCGAGGTTTTCTATGCATCGCTTGATGACGTCACGCTGGACGCGCTGATCTGTGACAATGATCCGTTGTTGAAAATCCTGCAGCCAGTGGCTTGCGCGCGCTAGGGTCAGTCGCTGGCGCGTAATATGCGGGCCGGTCTGACAGATAGGGGCCGTAAGGCGAATATTAGCCCTGCACCGAGCGTGACAACGACCCCTGTGATCACGATGCCCAATGCCGAGGGCCAGATCACCTGGAACCCCGTGTCGAAGATATAGGTGGCAACCGCCCAGCCGCCCAGAATGCCGACCAGCAAGGCAATACAGCCCGCGGCAGCCCCCAGCAGAGTGGCGCGCAGCGTGAAGCTCAACAAAATACGACGGCGATCAGCACCGATTGTTTTGAGGATAGCCGCCTCATACCGGCGGGCCGGTTCGCCCGCGGCCGCAGCACCGATCAGGACAAGAAACCCGGTCAGAAGTGACACGCCTGCGCCGTACGAGGTTGCCGAGGCAAGCCCTGCCAACAGGTCCGAGACCCTGTCAATGGCGTCCCGTACGCGCACTGCAGTGATGTTGGGGAACTGGCCTGCCAGATCGCGCAAAATGGCGGCTTCGGCCTGTTCTTCGGCATAGACGGTTGCAATGAAACTATGCGGTGCGCCGGCCAGGGCCGAAGGATTCATAGACATGATAAAGCCCATGCCTGCCGTCGAAAAATCCACATCCCGCAGGGATGTGACGGTAGCGGTGATATCCCGGCCCAGAATGTTCACGGTCAGATTGTCGCCGATGTTCAAACCCATTTCCTCGGCCTCTTCAGCGGCAAAACTGATCTGAGGGCTGCCTGCATAGTCTTCCGGCCACCATTCCCCCGCTGTGATCCGTGCGTTTTCTGGGGGAAGGACAGAGTAGGTGACGCCTCGGTCGCCTTCCAAAACCCAGTGATTCCCCGCGACCTCTCGCGCGGGTTGATCGTTGATCTTGGTAATGATCCCACGCAACATGGGCGCGCTTTCCAGACGGCTGACAGCGGGGTCAGTTTCCAACCGTTCAGCGAAACCGGGCATTTGGTCTTTCTGGATGTCCACAAAGAAGTAGGAGGGCGCGACCTCGGGTAGGTTGCCTGAAATGGCATTCCGCAAGGTGCCGTCGATCTGACCAACCGCTGCAAGGACCGAGAGGCCCAGGCCCAGAGACAAGATCACGGAACCGGCTCCTTCGCGCGGGTCAGAGATGGCGGCTAGGGCCCATCGCAATGAGGGGCGACCACGCGACCACGGAACACCCCTGCGCGCCAGCCAGCGAACGGCGATAGCAGCCACGGACAGAAGGACCAGCGCCCCGACCAATCCGCCGCTTGTCCAAAGCGTAAGCTCGGTTGAGCCGCTGAACCAGGCAGCGGCAGCGATCAGGATTGCCAGCCCCAGCCCTGTCGCCATCACATAGGCCAGCCGGGGAATCTGTCGGGCCGAGGTCAAGGCATCGCGGAACAGGGTGGCGGCGCGGACCTCCTCGGTCCGGGCGAGCGGCCAGAGGGTAAACAGAAACGCCGTGAGCAGCCCATAAAGCGCGGCCTCGGCCAAAGGTTGGGGGTAGATCGAAAACACAGCAGGCACGGGCAGTTGGCTTTCAATGATCGGGGCCAAGATAACGGGAGCGAGCCCGCCGAGGACAACACCTATTGCGATACCAACTCCGGACAGCAGCCCGATCTGGATCATATAGGTCTGAAACACGGTTGCTCGATCCGCCCCCAATGTGCGCAGCGTGGCGATGGTTTCGGTTTTCTGTGACAGATACGCCCGGACAGCTGCGGATACACCGATGCCGCCCACAGCCAGCCCGGACAGGCCGACCAGGACCAGAAAGGCGCTGAGCCGCCCCACAAACTCAGCGATGCCCGGCGCGCCGTTTCGCGCATCCGTCCAGCGCATACCTGTGCCATCAAACGTTTCTGCAGCCTCGGCCGAGATCACCTCCAGCGCGGTCGTATCCGGCAGATCCAGCCGGTATTTGGTCGAGAACAGAGTGCCCGGTTCCAACAGGCCCGAGGCGCTTAGGTCTTCGGTTTTAACCAGTGTTCTGGGGCCAAGGCCAAAGCCTCCAGCCGCGCCATCAGGTTCTGCAGTCAGCGAAGCCATCAGGACGAATTCCTGCGTGCCCAAGGCAAAGGTATCTCCGAGCGAAAGCCCCAGCCGGTCCATCAAGACCTGTTCCATCACGGCGCCCGGCAGATTGATGTCACCGCCCAGAGCATCGGACAACAGCATGACTGGGTTCAGTCCAACCTCGCCCAGCAGAGGATAGCTGGCGTCAACGGCCTTTACCTGCGTCAGTGCACGTTCGGGGCCTGTTTCTTGTTGAACAACAGCAAGTGAACGAAAATCCACCACCTCTGATACCGCCTGGGCTTTTTTTTGCATCCAAGCGCGTTCTTCAGGGGTGGCGAACCGATAGGTGAACTCCAGCTCGGCATCACCCCCGAGCAAGGCTGCACCTTCCTGCGTCAACCCGGTTTGAATTGCATATCGAACCGAACCAACCGCAGCGATTGCGGCGACGCCAAGCGCCAGACAGGCAAGAAAGATGCGAAATCCGCGCAGACCACCGCGCAGTTCACGTCGCGCCAGCCGTCCGGCCAGTCGCAGGCTCATTCTGCCGCCTCTTTTTGTGCATCTTCTGCGATGCGCCCATCGCGCAATCGAACCACGTGGTCACAGCGGTCGGCCAGTGTGTGGCTGTGTGTGACCAGAACCAGTGTGGCACCATATTTGTCGCGCAGGCCAAACAGCAGGTCGACAATGGCGGCACCGTTAGCCTCATCCAGATTGCCCGTAGGCTCATCCGCCAGCAGGATCTGAGGGCGCGGCGCCGAGGCGCGGGCGAGCGCCACGCGTTGCTGCTCACCCCCGGACAGTTGCGCCGGATAGTGATCGCGCCTGTGCGACAGGCCGACCGAGTCAAGTTCGGCCTCGGCCCGGGCAAAGGCATCCTTGTGACCGGCCAATTCCAAAGGCGTGGCGACGTTTTCCAATGCCGTCATCGTCGGGATCAGGTGGAAATTCTGAAACACCACGCCCATCGTATCCCGGCGGAACCGTGCCAGGTGATCCTCATCCATCCCCGTCAGGTCCTGACCCAAGGCCTTGACCGAGCCTCCGGTCGCCTGTTCCAAACCGCCCATCAACATCAACAGGGACGACTTGCCCGACCCCGATGGCCCCACCAGCCCCAAAGTCTCACTCTGGTTTACCGACAGCGTAATGCCGTGCAGAATATCCACCCGACCGGCATTGCCTTCCAATGACAAAGCAGCATTTTGGAGGGAGAGAACGGTCTGTGGCATAAGACTTTCCATATAGGAGCAACATCTTGGGATATGGAGCACTTACGAGAATGCGCAAGGGTCTGCTGGCGGGCCTGTTTACTTGTTGCGGTTTTGCGGCCACAGCAGAACCTGTTGTCATCGCAGCCTTGGGGGACTCGCTGACACAAGGCTATGGGCTGGTCGAAGAGGACGGGTTTGTCCCGCAGCTGGAACGTTGGCTTGCGGCTGAGGGAGCAGACGTTCGCGTAATCAACGCAGGTGTCTCTGGCGATACGACGGCCGGGGGTGCGGCACGGGTCGAATGGACCCTGACCCCCAAGGTGGATGGTATGATCGTGGCGCTGGGCGGCAATGACTTGCTGCGCGGGATCGACCCGGATGTGTCGCGCACCAACCTAGAAAAAATTCTGATGGTCGCGCAGGCGGGGGATGTTGAGGTCCTGTTAGTGGGCATGCAAGCCCCGGGCAATTACGGGCCTGCATACAAGCAAAGCTTCGATGATATGTACCCCGAGTTAGCGCAGGAATACGATACGCTTTATGCCACCAGCTTCTTCGAAGGTTTGGTAGCGGATGGCGATCCTAATACTGTTGGAGAATTCATGCAGTCCGATGGTATTCACCCCAACGCCAGGGGTGTTGCTCTTATTGTCGAGGCTTTGGGGCCCACGGTTCTGGAATTGGTCAACGCGACTACAGATTAAGGGGGGCATATGCCTGGGCGATTCTTTCTGACGCGACCAATCTCCGACATTGCCGATGTGCTTGGCGTTTCGGGCAACGTTCCGGCGCAAACTGCCCGCCGCAATATCCAACCCGGGCAAGAGATGTTGGTGTTGACCCAATCGGGTCTTGTGCCGATGCGTTGGGGCATGATCCCGGTTGGTCGGGTCAATGCCCGTGGTCGCCCGGTGATGGAAACGATCATCAACGCCCGCTCTGAGACCGTGTTCGACAAAACCGCATTCGAAGGCGTTGGGCGTGCCGTTGTCCCCGTCGACGGGTGGTACGAATGGACAGGTGAGAAGCGCCGCAAGACTGCATGGCGTATCAGTTCCGCCGAAGGGGCCCCACTGTACTTCGCGGCGATCACAGATACATGGCAGGCTCCAGGCGGGTTGCTGGTCGATCAGTTTGCGACCGTCACTTGTGAGCCGAATGGTGATGTGAAACCCATCCACCACCGGATGGGTGTCCTGTTGAAACCTGCAGATATTAACACTTGGCTAACCGGCTCCGAGGATCAGGCCAAGGAATTGACCCGTCCCTTGCCGGACGGGTTGTTGCATATCGAAGAAGCAACGGACGTAGATTGGACCGCGCCGTAGGGGCTCAGACCACCGTCACGACCGTTCCAATCGGAACACGGTTGTACAAGTCGACCACATGTTCGTTCAGCATCCGGATGCACCCGTTCGAGGCCGCCCGTCCGATGGTCTGCGGCTGCGTTGTGCCATGAATACGGAAATAGGTGTCGACCCCGTTCTGGAACAGATAGAGCGCGCGGGCACCCAGCGGGTTGTCGCCTCCGCCCGGTTGAACATAGTCATTGTCCTTGAAGCGCGCATAGGCGACCGGGTCGCGTTCGATCATCTCATTCGTAGGCCGCCAGGTGGGCCATTCCTTCTTGACGTCGATGGTCGCGGTTCCAGTGAACTCCAGCCCCGCTTTGCCGACCCCGCAGCCATAGCGGATCGCTTTGCGCGGCTCAGTCACGAAATAGAGGTAGAAGGAGCGCGGCACGACCAGCAACTGACCCGGCAGGAATTGCTTTTTGATCCGCACATATTGCGGCGTTGGATCATACTCCACAGCCTTCTTGGCGCTGGCAATGCCGGGCAGCAGGCTAACAGCCGTTCCGGCAAGAAACACGCGGCGTGTGAACATGGGCGAACCCCTTCAATTGACCAATACAATCATGACTATGCTGTCAGAATGATAGCAAATCTGGTCAATTCTAGGGCAGATATCGCGAAAATATGATCTGTTCCGGCTGCATACCGAAGCGCGGAACGGAAAAAGGGTGAGGATTTCCCCTCACCCTGTGCTTGGCTTAGGCCAGCTGGATATCGTCCGCGCTTTCGCGGCCGTCACGACCCGAGCGCAGCTCGTAAGTGACTTTCTGGTTGTCGGCCAGACCGGTCAGGCCCGAACGCTCGACAGCCGAGATGTGTACGAAGATGTCTTTGCCGCCATCTTCAGGTGCGATAAAGCCGTAGCCTTTGGTGGTGTTGAACCATTTTACGGTGCCTGCAGGCATATCCGTTGTCTCCTGTTTGGTGCTGCCCACGGGGATGCGGCAGCCCGGCGTCGTTGTCTGTATCGATAGACTGAGCGCCGGAATCGGAGACAGTGGGTCGAAATAGAAAAACGTAAGCCCTTTGCATATGGCATTGACGAGGGCATGTGGCAAGGGTGGAGTGTGCGGAATATACTTTGCTTTCAGGGCTCAACGGGTGTTTTGAACGGAAATCCGCCGAGTGAAAACTAACCGTCCGCTCGCCAGTATTCGTCAATCCATTGTGATATTCGCGCAGGCCGGGTTAATCCGGAGTGGAGCGGTGTGGTCCCCGATGGCACGTTCGGAGAGCCGTAGGATGGGGTGAAACCCAATCCTACACTTGTTTGATACCATACCTATCTTCAAGGGTGACGAGCGCGTCTTTGAGATTTGAGGAAACGGCAACCCTAATAGACAACGTCTGATAAGACCTCAAAATGGTTTTGTTATTGCCCATGCTGGATGCAAAAAACCAAGAGAAGCATCTAGCGGTGTTGAAGTCGATCAATCCTCGAACCAGAGACAGATAGTGATTGGCTTCCGATGCTTCCAAGCCTGCTTTTTCTATGAAATCAACCAAAGCAGCAACCTGACTAACAAAAAAGAAAGCGCTGTCAGCCCTGAGATCCAATCTTAGGTGTTCATCAGGTGCAATTTTTGAATTTAGTGCCAGTTCGATTGTTAGTTTCTCACATGCGTCCGCTATAACAAGTAGCTGTGGCCGAAAAGCGTCCAGAGAAGTATCGATGCTCATCAACCGGGATCTTTCATCGGCAAGCAAAGTCATTCTCGAGAAAAACGAACTTTCGAACAACTGCTTATCCAAAGCCGACTTTTGAAGCTTCGAGATTTTTTCCTGTCCGGAAAGCAATGTGCGTGTATCGTTCCTTTCTTCCTTTACCAAATTGAGTTCCTCACGTTGTGACAAGAACGCGAGGATAAGAAAGAAAAGAGCGGACCCTGAGAATAGCGCGTTGACGGCACCAAAGGTGTCGCCAAGCGTTCCACCTTCAGCTCCTGAGTTAAGCGCATACAAGAAATTTGCTAGATAGAGCGCCAGCAGGACCACAGCAGCGATGGCTACTTTTCCAATGCTAACCTTCATCGACTACCGCGCAAATTTCTTATGCTTCAACCGCTTGGGCTCCAGCGCATCCGGTCCCAGACGGCGTTTTTTGTCCTCTTCGTAGTCTTCGAAGTTACCCTCGAACCATTCCACGTGGGCATCGCCCTCGAAGGCCAGAATATGCGTGCAAATCCGGTCGAGGAAGAAGCGGTCGTGCGAAATCACAACGGCGCAGCCGGCGAAATCGACCAGCGCGTCTTCCAGCGCGCGCAGGGTTTCCACGTCGAGGTCGTTGGTGGGTTCGTCGAGCAGCAGGACGTTGCCGCCCTCTTTCAACAGACGGGCCATGTGGACACGGTTGCGTTCACCACCTGACAGTAATGAGACCTTTTTTTGCTGGTCGCCGCCCTTGAAGTTGAAGGACGAGCAATAGGCGCGGGAATTGACCTGCGCGTCGCCCAGTTGGATGATCTCAGCGCCGCCGGTGATCGCCTCCCATACGGTGTCGTTGTCTTTCAGGTCGTCGCGGGACTGGTCCACGTAAGACAACTCGACCGTGTCGCCCAGCGTGATGGTGCCGCTGTCGGGTTGTTCCTGACCGGTGAGCATCTTGAACAGGGTCGATTTACCCGCGCCGTTGGGGCCGATGACGCCGACGATGCCGCCGGGGGGCAGGGCAAAGTCCAGCCCTTCGATCAGTTGCTTGTCACCCATGTGTTTCGACAGACCCTCGACCTCGATCACCTTGCCACCAAGGCGCTGGCCGTTGGGGATGACGATCTGGGCGCGGGTCAGCTTTTCGCGTTCGGACTGCTCGGCCAGTTCGTTATAGGCGTTGATCCGGGCTTTGGATTTGGCCTGACGGGCCTTTTGGCCCTGACGCATCCACTCCAACTCGCGCTGCAGGGTCTTCTGCTTGGACTTGTCCTCGCGGGCTTCCTGCTCAAGCCGTTTGGCCTTTTGTTCCAGCCATGCGGAGTAGTTGCCTTCGTAGGGAATGCCGCGGCCGCGGTCGAGTTCGAGGATCCATCCCGTAATATCATCCAGGAAATAGCGGTCGTGGGTGACGATCAGGATGGTGCCCTTGTAATCGATCAGGTGCTGTTGCAGCCAGGCGATGGTTTCGGCGTCCAGGTGGTTAGTCGGTTCGTCCAAGAGCAGCATGTCAGGCGCTTCCAGCAGCAGCTTGCAGAGCGCCACGCGGCGTTTCTCACCACCCGAGAGGTTGGCGATGTTGGCATCGTCCGGTGGGCAGCGCAGCGCCTCCATCGAGACATCGATCTGGCTGTCGAGGTCCCAGAGGTTCTCGGCGTCGATCGCGTCCTGCAGGGTGGTCATTTCCTCCATCAGCTCGTCCGAGTAATTCTCGGCGATTTCCATGGCGATCTCGTTGAAGCGGTCGACCTTGGCCTTTTTCGCGGCGACGCCCAGCATGACGTTTTCGCGGACGGTGAGCGATTCATCCAGCTGCGGTTCCTGCGGCAGGTATCCGACCTTGGCACCCTCGGCGGCCCATGCCTCACCAGTGAAATCGGTATCCAGACCGGCCATGATCTTCATCAACGTCGATTTACCCGCGCCGTTGACGCCGACGACACCAATTTTCACGCCGGGTAGAAAGCTCAGGTGGATGTTTTCAAAGCACTTCTTGCCACCGGGATAGGTCTTAGTGACACCCTGCATGTGGTAGACATATTGATAGGCGGCCATGTCGCGTCCTCTGGGTCGGGGAAATTGGGTTGAAACGCTTGATATCCAAGCGGGGCGGGCGGGGCAAGCTGGTGGTTTCGTGATTTTTGCTGAGACCTTGGGCGGGCTAGAGTGGCTTCGGTTTGAGAGGCGCGTGAGATGTCAGAACTTGCGGAATTGATTGCTGGTTGGGCAAAACCAGGTCGGGTCGATTGGATCGGAGTGCGTCCAGCCCGTCGGGTCGAGATCGTCACCTTAGGCGACGCTATGATTTCCGCTGATGGCTTGGATGGAGATCGCAGTCGAGCGGGCAAGAGGGCGGTGACGTTGGTCCAGCAGGAGCATCTGGCAGCGATTGGGTCGTATCTAGGGCAGGGGCCGGTTACACCCGCAATCCTGCGGCGTAATCTGGTGGTTTCGGGGATCAATCTGGCGGCGCTCAAGGGGCGCGAGGTGCAGGTGGGGGAGGCGATCTTGCGATTCACTGTGATCTGTGCGCCATGCAGTCGGATGGAGGAGGCGCTGGGTAGCGGCGGCTATTCCGCCGTGCGCGGGCATGGGGGCTGGTGTGCTGAAGTCATCCGACCGGGATGCATCAAGCTAGGCGATGCGGTGCAACCTGTTGATTGACAACACCTCCCAGTTCTGAACATCAGCGTGGGATGGAGCGATACCACATTCCATATGCGCGGCCCGGGCAGGTGATCGGGTTGTTCGGCGGCTCTTTTGATCCGCCGCACAAGGGACATGTGCACGTGACGCTTGAGGCGATGAAGGCCTTCGGGCTGGATCGGGTGTGGTGGCTGGTGTCTCCGGGCAATCCGTTGAAGGAGCACGGACCGGCCCCTCTGGCGCAGCGGGTTGAGGCCGCGCGGGGGGTCATACAGCACCCGGATGTCGAGATCACGGATATCGAGGCGCTGACAGGAACGCGGGCGACGGCGGATACTCTGATGGCGTTGCACCGGCTCTATCCGCAAGTCAAATTCGTCTGGCTGATGGGGGCTGACAATCTTTCGCAGTTTCATCACTGGAAGGATTGGCGGCGGATCATGGACAGCGTACCGGTAGGCGTTGTAGCGCGGCCGGGGGATCGGATCTCGGCCCGGATGTCGCCTGCGGCGCGGCTCTATGCCAAATACCGGATCGACGGGCAGGCGCGGCACCTGCTGGGGCGGGCGCAAGCCCCTGCGTGGTGTTTTGTGAACGTGCCGATGGTGGATATGAGCTCGACCCAGATCCGCAAGCGTGGGGGTTGGAGCGTTCAGGTGTTGCCGGAATAGCCACACTATCTGCATATTCTCATGCAATGGTTGTCTGATTTTCATCTCTGGGATTTTAATTGACCCATGGTCGATCGTATTTCGCGTCGTTTGTTTTTAGGGGGTGTTGGGGCGTCTTTGATCCCGGCGATGGGTCTGGCCGAGGCGCCTTTGACGTCGCTTCGCCCTCAGTTGCGCGGCAAACAGCTGACCGGCACGGATCGCCTGGTTCAGGCCGCCGGGCTGCGCGGAGAGGTTGTCTTCGCCGTGGCCGATGTGGATACAGGCGCGCAGCTTGAAAGCTATAGGGGAGAGCTTGGGCTACCCCCAGCCAGTGTCGGCAAAGCTTTAACCGCGCTATATGCACTGGACGTGTTGGGACCCGATCATCGGTTTGAGACCAGATTGCTGGCGGATGGACCAGTTGTACACGGGGTTTTGCAGGGTGATCTGATCCTAGTGGGCGGATGCGACCCATTGTTGGATACGGACGGTCTGGCCACTATGGCGGCCAACTTGCGGAGTGCCGGGATCACCGAGGTGCGCGGGGCGTTCAAAGTTTATGACGGCGCGCTGCCCTTTGTTTTCAGTATTGATCCGGGTCAGCCGGACCATCTGGGCTATAGCCCGGCGATCAGCGGGATTTCGTTGAATTTCAACCGGGTGCATTTTGAATGGAAGCGGGAGGGCACTGATTACGCTGTCACCATGGATGCCCGCACCGCCAAGTATCGTCCAGATGTGGATATGGCTGCGATGCGGGTCGAGGGGCGCAGCCTGCCGATCTATACCTATCAGGCCAGTGCACGTCAGGACCGCTGGACCGTTGCCAAAGCAGCGTTGGGGAATGAAGGGTCACGTTGGTTGCCGGTGCGCAAGCCTGCGCTTTATGCAGGGGATGTGTTCAAAACGCTGGCACGGGCCAATGGGATTGTCCTGGGGCGGGTTGAGGTCACCCGAGAAATGCCCAAAGGCACTGTTCTGGTCGTGCATCAAAGTGATCGTTTGGACAGTATCTTGCGCGGGATGCTGAAGTATTCGACGAACCTGACGGCTGAAACTGTGGGGATGGCTGCGACCCGGGCGCGGGGGGTGATGCCGCATTCGCTCGCTGAGTCAGCGGCCGAATTGAACCTGTGGGCGTCGGAGACTTATGGCGTCAATCAAATTGCAATGGTGGATCATTCCGGCTTGGGTGATGCGTCGCGCATGGCACCGGGGGATCTGGTCTCGGCCCTGGTGCAGGCGCGTAAAACGGGGGCGTTGAGACCTTTGCTGAAACCCTTTGCCTTGACCGACAGCCAAGGCCGACCGGTCAAGGATCACCCGATCAAGGTTGATGCCAAAACCGGCACCCTGAACTTCGTATCGGGCTTGGGTGGTTTTCTGACAACGGCGGACGGGTCAGAGCTGGCTTTTGCGATTTTCACCGCAGATGAGGCCCACCGCGCCACGATCACACGTGCGCAACGAGAACGCCCCGAAGGTGCGCGCGCTTGGAATCGGCGGTCGCGCAAGCTGCAACGCGCGTTGATCGAACGATGGGGCGCGCTCTACGGCAGTTGAGCCTAAACCAAGCTCAGACAACGTGACGGGCGCGTGCACCGCGTTCGATTGCGGCGGCGTGCAGGCGGTCAATACTCAGTTCGTACCGGATTTCTTCCAACAGCCGCAGCTCTGTCTCGGCCAATGACCCGTCTGCTGCGGCCACGTCGCAGGCCAGAGCGTAAGCGGTTTCGTTCAGGCGTTCGGGCAGGTTGTCGCGGATCAGACCAAACAGAGCGTCCAGACCGTCTTCCTGTTCGAACAGATCGAACACGGTTTGCGATATATGGCGCATGCGATCGGCATCATAGCCCGCAAAAACCGGTAGCATATTCACGGCGCCCTGAATCTTGACCAGCTCAGCTGTGCGGATGTTTTCGTCCGAAGCGGAGATCGCAACCATGATCGCCACAAGGCAATCCTGCGGAGACATGGGATGAGGGGTTTGATCGGGCATGAATGCGTCCTGCGTGAAGGTTTTCAAGGCTGTACGATATGTGCGCGCACGTGCGGGTTCAACAGCTTGTTTGGTCGCATTCTTTGCCGTTGGTTCAGGTGCGCCGACCCTGCCAGCCCAGCAGGCTAAAACAGGCGAATACTAGTGCGGCCACGCAAACAATAGAAGGGCCGGCGGGCGTGTCGAATACATAGGCGGCCCGGAGGCCTGCTACCGACGACAGAGCGCCAATCCCGGCGGCAATTAGTGCCATCGATTCTGGCGAGCGGGCTAGGCTGCGCGCGGCGGCGGCTGGAATAATCAGCATGGCTGCGATCAGCAGAACACCCACAACCTTGATTGCGACGGCAACCGTAACGGCAAGAGCCAGAGTCAGGATTAGCTGCTCGCGTTTGGGGTTATAGCCACTCGCGTAGGCCAATTCTTCGTTCAGGGTCGCTGTTAGCAGCGGAGACCAGCGCCAAGTGATCAAGGCCACAACCAGTGCGGCCCCACCCCAAATGACGATCAGGTCAGCTTTTGAAACGGCAAGGATATCGCCAAACAGATAGGCCATCAGATCAATGCGAACACCCGACAGGAACGAGACGGCAACAAGACCGAAAGCCAGCGCAGAATGGGCCAGTACGCCCAATAGAGTATCCATTGCATACCCTCGGCCCGCCAATAGAGTCACCGTCATTGCCATGATCAAAGCTACAGCCAGCGCTCCGGTAAACACGGAAATCTGGAAAGTTAGAGACAAAGCGACGCCCAAGATGGCGGCATGCGCGGTTGCATCGCCGAAATAGGCCATCCGACGCCAAACGACGAAACACCCCAAAGGCGCAGCTGCCATAGCCACGCCAATCCCGGCGAGCGTTGCCCGAGTCATAAAATCATCAAGCATTATTCAGCGGCTTCCTGCGGGTTTGCGTGGTCGTGATGATCGTGGTCGTGGTGGTGATGATCGTGATCATGGCGATAAAGGGCCAGTGCGCCGCCGGTGCCCGTGCCAAAAAGGGCGCGGTATTCAGGGGCCGAGGCGACCACTGCAGGCGAGCCTTCGCAGCAGATATGCCCATTCAGGCAGATCACGCGGTCCGAGGCGCTCATCACCACGTGCAGTTCGTGACTGATCATCAGGATAGCGCAGCCGGTATTGCGCCGGACATCTTCGATTTGGCGATAAAACGCGGCAGAGCCGGGCTGATCCAACCCTTGGGTCGCTTCGTCCAACAGCAAGAGCTCGGGACGATTGATCAGGGCGCGGGCGAGAAGGACCCGTTGGAACTGACCACCGGATAGCTGCGACATCTGGCGTTTCAGCAGGTCCGGTACGCCCGCTGTTTTCAACGCTTCGGCGCAATCCTGTTTCGATACCCGGTCTGTCAGGCGCATGAAGCGATCAACCGAAATGGGCAGTGTTGGGTCGATGTGCAGTTTTTGCGGAACATACCCGATTTGTAGCCCTTGCTTGCGCTCGACGCGCCCGGCTGCGGGTTGTGTGGCGCCGATGATTGCACGCAATAAGCTGGTTTTACCCGAGCCGTTGGGGCCAACAATGGTAACGATCTCGCCTGGGTTGATGACCATATTTACATGGCTCAGCACGGTGTTCGCGCCATAACTGACGCCAAGGTCTTTGACGGAGACGAGGGCCATGATCAGCGTTTCTCGATGCAATCGGGGCAAATGCCTTCGGCCTCGACGACCGTGCGTTCGATCTCGAACCCGACGGCGCGTGCAGCGGCCCCAAGCGCACCCTTGGCAGGGGCCGAATAGGCCTCGGCCACAGCATCGCATTTGCGGCAGATCATGAAGGCGGGCGAATGGGAGCCGCCGGGATGGGCGCAGGCGACGAAGGCGTTGAGGCGTTCGATCTTATGGGCGAAACCATTCTCCACCAGAAAATCCAGGGCGCGGTACGCAACCGGTGGCTGTGATCCGAACCCTTCGTCGCGCAGACGATCCAGAATGGCATATGCACCAAGTGCGCGATGTTCGTGTAGCAGCATCTCTAACACCTTGCGGCGAACAGGCGTTAGTCTTAGCCCTTCTGCCTCACACCGTGCCTGCGCGGTGGCCAGCCCGGTTTCAACGCAGGAGGCGTGATCGTGCTTGGCAAAGCCAATCAGGTCGGCGTTGTCGGCCGGGGTCGAGGGTGTCTCGCTTGTCATGTTATTATATATCATGTATGTCGCTGCTGACGTTATAAAATCACATAGGGTGTCTGATGTCCAGAAAGCTTCTTCCTGTTTCGATCACGGCGGTTTTGATGGGGGGGACGGCCTTGGCCGAGGTCCCCAATGTCGCCGTCGATATCGCTCCGGTTCATTCGCTTGTCGCACGTGTGATGGACGGTGTTGGTGAGCCAGCCCTGATTGTACAAGCAGGCGCATCCCCCCATGAATACAGCCTGCGCCCGTCCGAAGCTGCCGCGTTGCAAGAAGCCGACCTGGTGTTCTGGATGGGGGAGGATCTGACGCCTTGGATGGAAGGCGCGGTCAAGACGCTGGCAGCCGGCGCGACCGTTACTACTTTGCTGGAATCAGACGGCACGGTCCTGCTGGATTTCCGTGAAAACGCGCTGTTTGAAGCGCACTCCCACGATGACCATGATGACCATGGGCATGACGATCACGATCATGAGGGCCACGACGATCATGCGGACGAAGGGCACGACGATCATGACCACGGGGATGATCACGCAAAACATGATGACCATGATCATGCCAAAGATGACGACCACGATCATGACGATCATGCTGATGCGAAAGATCATGATGATCATGACCACGGCGAAGAACACGCGGACCATGACGATCATGAACACGATGACCACGCAGGCCACGACAATCATGATGGGCATGATCACGGTGCGCATGATCCACATGCATGGCTATCGCCTGAAAATGCGAGCACATGGCTAAACCTGATCGCGGCACAACTGTCGGCTGCTGACCCGGACAATGCGGGCACCTATTTTGCAAATGCTGCGGCGGCTCGTGAAGAGATGGCGGCGCTGTCTGCTGAAGTTGCACAGACGCTCGAACCAGTGCGCGGTGGAAGCTTTATCGTTTTCCATGACGCCTATCAGTACTTCGAAAACGATTATGATTTTCCGGCGGCGGGGGCCATTTCGCTGGGGGATGCGGCTGATCCAAGCCCGGCGCGTATCGCTGAAATCCAGGGTCGCATCACCGGCGAAGGTGTGGATTGCGTTTTGGCGGAACCGCAGTTCAACCCAGGGATCATCGAAACGGTTCTGGCTGGAACCGAGGCGAATACGGGTGTGATTGACCCGCTGGGCTCAGAACTTGAGCCGGGCAAGGACCTTTATCCACAGCTCATTCAAAACATGGCCAAGACTTTGGCTGAGTGCCTCTAAAGTAGCACCGATCCCGACCGGATCAGTAAATTCGGTCGGGATATCCTGCTGGAAGTCGCGTCGCTGTTGAACACGGTTTCCAGTTTTCCCTTTTCATGTCCGAATTCGCCAGTTTGGCAGGCTGTTCCGATTGCCCGGCGCAGTTGTGACGAACCGGAAAAAGCACGTGTCGTTATTGACTCATGCTGCGCTCGCACAATAGGAGGGGTCGGTCCGATGGCATGGGGCGATCGGGACGGTTTTCCCTTATGGAGCACACCAAAAAATGTCTGAACTGCGCGATACCGCCATGACGTCCAAGGCCTGGCCTTTTGAGGAGGCGCGCCGGTTGCTCAAACGGTACAAACAAGGTGCTCCAGAGAAGGGATATGTGCTGTTCGAGACGGGCTATGGCCCCTCGGGGCTGCCGCATATCGGCACCTTTGGCGAAGTTGCGCGGACCACGATGGTCAAGCGCGCGTTTGAGGCGCTATCGGATATTCCAACCAAGCTGATCTGTTTCTCGGACGATCTGGACGGGATGCGCAAGGTGCCCAGCAACGTGCCGAACCCGGAGATTCTGGAACAGCATTTGCAGCGCCCGCTGACCTCGGTGCCTGATCCGTTCGGTGAATACGACAGCTTTGGCGCGCATAACAACGCGATGCTGCGGCGGTTCCTCGATACTTTTGGTTTCGAATACGAGTTCTATTCGGCCAAGGAGTTTTACGAATCCGGGCAGTTTGATGAGATTCTGAAACGTGCCGTCGAACGCTATGATGAGATCATGGCGATCATGCTGAAAAGCCTGCGCGAAGAGCGCCAGCAAACCTATTCGATCTTCCTGCCGCTGCACCCCGAAAGCGGGCGGGTCATGTATGTGCCGATGAAAAAGGTCTGCGCCGAGACCTATACCTTGACCTTCGATGATGAGACGGGCAAGGAATGGACCGTTCCTGTCACCGGTGGCAACGTCAAGCTGCAGTGGAAGCCGGATTTTGGCGCACGCTGGGCAGCGTTGGGCGTGGATTTCGAGATGTATGGCAAGGAACATGCGACTAACGAGAAAATCTATGACGCGATCTGCCGGGCCTTGGGTGGTCGTGCGCCCGAGCATTTCTCGTATGAACTGTTTCTGGATGAGAACGGGCAGAAGATTTCGAAATCATCGGGCAACGGTGTGTCGATTGACGAATGGCTGACCTATGCGCCGACCGAGTCGCTGGCCTATTTCATGTATCAAAAGCCCAAGACCGCGAAACGGATGCATTTCGATGTGATCCCGAAAGCCTATGATGAGTATCATCAGCAGTTGCGGGCTTATCCGGGACAGGACCTCAAGGCGCAGTTGAACAACCCGGTGTGGCATATCCATGGTGGGGATGTTCCTGAATCCACGTTGATGGTGCCGTTTGCAATGCTGCTGAATCTGGCTTCGGTATCCGGGGCCGAGGATAAGGAGGCACTGTGGGGCTTCATTCGTCGTTATGCGCCCGAGGCGACGGCCGAGACGCACCCCGATCTGGATCAAGCGGCGGGCTTTGCGGTGCGCTACTTCAACGATTTCGTGAAGCCGACGCGCAAACATCGCGCGCCGACGGATCAGGAGCGCGAGGCGCTGGAAGCGTTGAAGGTGGCGTTGGAAGCCTATGACGGGCCGATGGAAGACGAGGCGCTGCAATCGGTGGTCTATTCCATCGGGCGCGAGCGGTTCGACCCGATGCGCGGTTGGTTCACGGCGCTCTACGAGGTTCTGCTGGGCGCGTCGCAAGGTCCGCGTTTCGGCGGCTTTATCGCGCTCTATGGCGTGTCCGAAACCGTAGCGCTGATCGACAAAGCGCTGGCCGGAGAACTGGTCTGATTTGACCTGAAACCGCTTGGGGCTACCCTCTGTTCAGGAGGTGGCCCCATGCGTCGTATTCTGTTTATTTTGTTGCTAAGCTTTGGATTGGCCCCGATCGCGGCGGCCCAGAGTGCCGAGATCGAAGCCAATATTGCGGCGCAGATACAGGCCTTCAAGGCGGATGATTTTGACACCGCCTTCACCTATGCCAGCCCCAATATTCAAAGGTTGTTCCAAAATCCTGATAATTTTGGCGCGATGGTGCGTGGTGGATATCCGATGGTTTGGCGACCGGCCGAGGTGCGGTTTCTGGAACTGCGTGAGATCGCGGGATTGCTCTGGCAAAAGGTGATGATTGTGGATGGGGACGGCCAGACCCACATACTGGATTACCAGATGGTTCAGCAGAACAACACCTGGAAGATCAATGGTGTACAGCTGTTGGGCAACTCTGACCCCTCTGCGTGATGCAACACCACCGTAACGGTGGAATGAACTGCGGTTAATTCCTTTTCGATACTCAGACTTTCACGTTCGGGCTGGACCCGAGCACCGGGTTTGAACGTGTCGCTGTGATGCGCGGCGCGATTGGGAAAGGGATTTCTATGAATAAGGCAATCACCGACGGCATCGTGTTCATGCCGCCTCATTTCGCCAACGGGTTAGATGTGTGGTCCGCAGGGGATGGCACGCCGGGTACGCCAACCTATGCCGGGTCCGGCACTGGTGTGTTTGTCCCAGCGGATGCAGATTTTGGCGGCTGCCTTGAAATTCTGAAGATCAATCCGACGCAGCAATTGCGGTATATGGGGCAGACACCTTTACTGCCGGGCTGCTACTTGCAGATCAAGGCGCGCGTGAAGGCGATCAGTGGTCCTTTGCCCGAGGTGCGGATCGCAGCCTGGGCAGGTGGTGCCGGGGATGCACATATCGATGGTGTGATCGAAGAGGGACCCGCCACGCAGTTGTCCGGTTATGGCGAAGTGCATGAAATCAACGCCATCGTCGGGACCGGGCGCCGACCGGGTGTCGATATGCCCTGGGGCGTTTCGGCCTTGTACGGGCATTTCGGCCTGGACATTGAGGGTGCAAATGGCGCGCTGGTCCGTGTGGACGATATAGAAATCACTGATGTGACAGGTGTTTTCCTGCGCGAGATGATCAGCATCGTCGACGTACGGGATTTCGGTGCAATTGGTGACGGCGTCACCGATGATTCGGCTGCGTTCGAGGCTGCGGACCAAGCGGCTGGCGGGCGTCGGATTTATGTCCCGCAGGGCACATACCATCTGGGTGAAAACACTAGCATAGCCTCCGAGATGGATTTTGAAGGCACGGTTACGATGCCTGACGACAAGATGCTGTTGCTGACCAAAAACTTTGACCTGCCCGCATATATCACGGCTTTCGGCGATGAGGAGTTGGCCTTTAAGAAGGCGTTTCAGGCATTGCTCAACAATGCTGATCACGACTCGTTGGATTTGGCGGGCCGGAAGATCTCGGTCACGGGCCCGATTGATATGGCCGCTGCGGTGCCCAACAAACAGGGTTTTTCCACGCGCCGGGTTATCAGGAACGGCCAGTTTGATGTCAAAAGCAGTTCGGACTGGGACACCGAGACCTTCACGTCGGTCGCCACATATGAACCTTTGGATGCCACCCGCCTGACAGATGTGGCGAATGTGGCGAATATTCCCGTTGGTTCGTTAGTTCAGGGTGCAGGCGTCGGGCGCGAGATCTATGTGCGATCCAAGGATGTGGGCGCAGGTGAAATCACACTGAGCGCACCGCTTTATGATGCTTCGGGAACGCAGACATATACCTTTCAATCCTTCAAATACCTGCTGGATTTCAGCGGCTTCAGCACCTTGCGCAAATTCGGGATGGAGCAGATTGAATTCCAGTGTAACAGCCGATGCAGCGCCATTCGTTTGGCCCCATCGGGCAGTACGTTTTCACTGACCGATTGCTTTGTCAGTCGTCCCAAGGATCGTGGCATCTCATCCATTGGCACGGGCTGCAAAGGGATGCTGATCGACAACTGCCAGTTCTTGTCGGCCGAGGAATCCTTTATCGTCCCCGACCGGAATTCGATCGCGCTGAACACAAACGCGAATGATGTGAAACTGCGCCACAATCGTATTGTTCGCTTCAAGCACTTCGCAGTTGTCGGTGGCGACAACAACATGATCCTGGGCAACCACTTCTTCCAGGGTGATAGCATCCCGCAAGGCGTACGGACGGCTGGTCTGATCATGATCGGGACTTACAACAGTTCGACGATTGCCGAGAACTATGTGGACAACTGTTTTATCCAATGGACGAATGAGCGGGATGCGGAGCCCAGCTACGTTTCGGGCTATTCGTTCAGCGCCATGAGTATCACGGATAATATCTTCTATTCCAGCGAGGCGCCGCCTTGGTTCAGCTACATCGTGATCCGCCCGCATGGTCCCGGCCACTTCCTGAATGGTTTGGCGGTGACGGGGAATAAGTTCCGGTCTAGCAGCAGCGATATTGAACGCGCTGAAAGGGTGGATACGACCTTTGCCGATTTCAACAAGAATAGTCACATCAATGTGACGTTTCAGAACAACACATACCACGGGATTGATAAGAAGGCGGCGAACCCACTGCGGGTGCGTCACGATCAAAATACAGCCAGCAGTGCATGGGTTATAGCGACCTCTGAACAGCTGCCGTTTGAAAGTAAAGCCCGTAGCTGTGATGCCGTCACAATGTTGGGTCCGATCCTCAGCACCTTTGGTTCTGCCAGGTTTTTTGAGCCCTATGTTGAACTCGAGCAAGGTAGCGATGGCAGCAGCATTCGTCTGAGATGGCCGGAAAGCTTGCGGGGCACTGCATCTGTTTTGATCCGTATGGAGCAATAACTATCTGGACGGTCGCCCAAAGGGCGGCCGTCTTTCTTTCGGGTTGCGCTTGTTAATTGGCCAGGAAATGGACGACATATCAGTTCTCTGTGTTACGCTTGATACAGCCACAGGAGGAGCAGATGCCGACCATAGCAAAAAATGCCAGCGTACAGACTGTCATCACTACATTTGAAATGACCCCGGGCACCTGTCACGATCTGCTCGACGCGTTGACGGATGCTTATGCCGAGTTCATTTCGAAGCAACCCGGATTTATCTCGGCGGGGTTGCATGTGAACGATGCCCAGACCCGGATCGCGAACTATTCGCAATGGGAACGGCGCGAGGATTTTCTTGCCATGCTGCGCACGCCTGAGATGCGCAAACGGAACCGTAAGATCAACGAGATGTGCAAGAGCTTTGAGCCGGTCATGTATGATGTGGCCGACACATTTGATCGCCCTTAGTGGGCAATCTTCCTAGAGCCTGACGACCAATGTGCCACAGCTTTGATATGCTCAATGCGGATCGCCTCGGCTTCGCCACAAATGTGGTTTAGATTCGGGTCATGGATTTGGACAACACAGTGCAAAAGCCCTCGGGTCAGACCTCGAAGCCGACCAAGCGGCAATTGCGGGCCGAAGCGACACGCCGTAAGGCGCTGTCGCCGTTTCGGATTTCGCTCATGCTGCTTGCGTTGCCTGTGACCACGCTTCTGCTGGCGGTGAATATCTATATCCGGACGTCTGAGTATGACCGCAACGGAGCGATCCTGCACCTGATCGCCCTAACCGGCTGTTCAGCGCCCGAGGCGATTGGCTTTGGCCCGTTCCGCAAAGGCTATGCAGGCTATCACGAACGCTATGACCCGGATGGCAACGGGGTTTCCTGTGAAAGATCGGGGGGGTCGGTGCAGGTTCAAAGCACCCCCGCGCAACGCAGCACTGATGCGCCTGTACGCTCGGTCGGAAACGCGAAGTTCGTGCGGCCTTGAGCGTTGGGTGGGGTGACCCGCCGCCGTTATGAAAGCTGCGCGCCGGCGCAATCGCGAAAGATGCGAACCTCGGGAGCTGCACCATCCAAAGGAAACTCGGTAAGACCGTCTTGCGTAAAGGCATAGGCGGTTTGATTGTATTCCAGCCCATCCAGAACATTGCCAAACCCGTTATCGGTGACGGTTAGCGAGGCCGCATTGTCCGACAACACATGGCGCGGCGTGGCGATTTCGATGGGCCTCGGACCGTCAAAGCGCATAGCGAACCATGGGGTTTGCGTCCAACCTTCGGTCTTGCGGGTGACAGTCAGCGTATAAAGCGGCTGAGACGGGTCGTAGGTCAGGAAGATGTCTGCTTGGTCGGTGCTGTGAGAAAGGGTGCAGATTTGCCCGACCGTCGCCTCCCACGCAGAGGCTGGGGTGGCGAGGATTATTGAGAGCAGGACGGTACGCATGAACGGTAACTTAGCTGCCAATGGGCCTCGGGCAAGGATTGGGTCTTGGTATCGTGTTTCGAGCTGCTGATTGCATGCTAGAATTGTAGTACAAGATACTTACTCGCCAAAATAGAATCCGGCTGTTATCTGCATGCTTATGGATACTAGGAACGCTCCAAAACTGGACTTGAGCATTAAGCGTCGGCTACGTGCGTTGAACTGGGATTTGGACCGTATTGTCGCAGAAGTTAAATTTGATGCGCAGGCCACAATTTGGGATCAGTCATCGATTAATTTAGAGAGCTTGGATATCAAGGTCGTTCAAATGATCTTGCTAATCGAGGATAGACGTTTTTTTCGACACCTTGGATTTGAGTTTCGGGCAATACCTCGATTGATCAAAAGAGCGCTTAAGTTTCGAAGACCCGCTGGTATCAGCACTTTGGATCAGCAGCTTGTACGTATCATTACGAACCGACGCGAAAGAACTGTTTCGCGAAAAGTTAGGGAAACTGTTCTTGCAGCGGCTATCAACACTTGGCTAACCAAGGACCAACTATTGCTGTCTTACCTAAAGAGGAGCTATTTTGGGCGAGGTTTGATCGGTATAGAGGCAGCTTCAAAACGCTTGTTCGACAAGGACCCCAGTCAACTGTCAACAAACGAGGCAGCATTCATTGCCTCGCTACTAGCTCGCCCCATACCGGGAATAGTTTTGGATTGCTTAAATGATTTCACTCTACTTAAGTCGCGACGACCAGAAGACTACATCGGTATGGCTAGGGTCTGTGCGCCTACATGGGCTATCGCTGCGCGAGCACGCTATCTGTATACTTTGAGGCTATTTTACGATTCCAAAGAGTCTAGAAACCAAAAATAGCACAGAAATATCCTCCAGCTTGCCATGCTGCGTATTGTTCCAGTATTGTACGGAGCCGAACTCGTCGTTTTCGACGCGCTCAAGTAGATTGCGCTGAAAGCTCTGAAAGTTCCTTCGCGCCACTTGCAAATTCTGAAAAATACGCGAGGCAATATCTGTGTCTACGCCGCTCAAGTCCCAGCCATGTCGATATCTAAGTTGCAGACCGTCACCGCTATCCTTCAACGGATTGTGGCAATCAAAGACAAATGCGTTTGCCGTTTCTCGGTCGAAATAGACTGACAGCCTCGCCGAGATTCTTGATAGAGCTGTCATCCAGGCATCAACTTCCTTGTTGTATTGCGTATATATGTCCGCCAGGTTTTTGTCCTCGGAATTGAGTGCTCCGAGAAGTTTCCGATGGGCAAGGTATCTTTTGTCGAATGCATCACCAATTAACTCGACAGTTTGAAGTGCGGCTTCCCTTTCATCTTTGCGTATCTCTTCGCGATTTTTTTCACGCCAACTCCGGGCCTGAAAAGCAAAGGTCGTCACCGCGGCTATCAGCCCGAGGGTTACAGTTGAGAGAAATCCCCACATCGATTTACCTCTTCCTTCTCTTCACATTCCCACCCCGCTGCCCCGGCCTCCCAGCCGTTGACCGTCCGCGCGATTTCACCGCGTCTTCCGAGGCCTTCTCGACCGCCCATTGGCGGGCCATGGGGTCGTCGGCGACGGCCAGATCGACCGCTTCCAGACGTTTGATCTCGTCCCGGATGTTGGCGGCCTCTTCGAATTCCAGGTTCTCGGCGGCTTTGCGCATCTGCTCGCGCAACCCGTCTAAGTGCGCTTCCAAATTCGCGCCGTGCATCGGTTTGTCGATGGTGGCGGTGACGCGGTTCATGTCGACGTCGCCCTCATACAGCCCGGCCAGAACGTCCTCGACATTCTTTTTCACCGTCTCGGGCGTGATGCCGTGTTCCTCGTTATAGGCGAGCTGTTTGGCGCGGCGGCGGTTGGTCTCGCCCAAGGCGCGCTCCATCGAGCCGGTGATCTTGTCGGCATACATGATCACCCGGCCATCAGCGTTCCGCGCGGCGCGGCCGATGGTCTGGATCAGCGAGGTTTCAGACCGCAGGAAGCCCTCCTTATCCGCGTCCAGAATGGCGACCAGCCCGCATTCGGGGATGTCGAGGCCTTCGCGCAGCAGGTTGATGCCGACCAGCACGTCAAACGCGCCCAAGCGCAGGTCGCGCAAAATTTCGATGCGCTCCAGCGTGTCGATATCCGAGTGCATGTAGCGCACCTTGATGCCCTGTTCGTGCAGGTATTCGGTCAGGTCCTCCGCCATGCGTTTGGTCAGCGTGGTGACCAGCGTGCGATAGCCGTCAGCGGCAACCTTGCGCACCTCGTCCAGCAGGTCGTCCACCTGCATCGACACGGGGCGGATTTCGACCTCGGGGTCCAGCAGGCCGGTGGGGCGGATCACCTGTTCGGTGAAGACGCCGCCGGTCTGTTCGATCTCCCACTTCGCAGGCGTCGCCGAGACAAAGACGGATTGCGGGCGCATGGCGTCCCATTCCTCGAATTTGAGGGGGCGGTTGTCCATGCAGGAGGGCAGGCGGAACCCGTGTTCGGCTAGCGTGAACTTACGGCGATAGTCGCCCCGGTACATGCCGCCGATCTGCGGGACGCTGACATGGGATTCGTCGGCGAACACAATGGCGTTGTCGGGGATGAACTCGAACAGGGTTGGGGGCGGTTCACCCGGCGCGCGACCTGTCAGATAGCGAGAATAGTTCTCGATCCCGTTGCAGACGCCGGTGGCCTCGAGCATTTCGAGATCGAAATTTGTGCGCTGCTCCAGACGTTGCGCTTCCAGCAGCTTGCCCTCGCCCACCAGCTGATCCAGCCGGATGCGCAGCTCCTTTTTGATCCCGATGATTGCTTGGTTCATGGTCGGCTTCGGAGTGACGTAGTGCGAATTCGCATAGACGCGCACCTGCTCCATCGTCGCGGCGCGTTCTCCGGTCAGCGGATCAAACTCGGTGATGGTCTCCAACTCCTCGCCGAAGAACGAGAACTTCCAGGCGCGGTCCTCAAGGTGGGCCGGCCAGATCTCCAAGGAATCGCCCCGCACGCGGAACGAGCCACGCTGAAATGCCTGATCGTTGCGGCGGTATTGCTGGGCGACCAGATCGGCCATCACCTGCCTCTGGTCGTATTCCTTACCCACCTTCAGGTCCTGCGTCATCGCGCCATAGGTTTCGACCGAGCCGATACCGTAGATGCACGAGACCGAGGCGACGATGATCACATCGTCTCGTTCCAACAGCGCCCGCGTGGCTGAGTGGCGCATCCGGTCGATCTGTTCGTTGATCTGCGATTCTTTTTCTATGTACGTGTCGCTGCGCGGCACATAGGCCTCGGGCTGGTAGTAATCGTAGTAAGACACGAAATACTCGACCGAGTTCTCGGGGAAGAAGCCCTTGAACTCACCATAAAGCTGTGCCGCCAGTGTCTTGTTGGGTGCAAGGATGATCGCAGGGCGTTGCGTTTCCTCGATCACTTTGGCCATGGTGAAGGTCTTGCCCGTGCCGGTGGCACCCAGCAGAACCTGATCTCGCTCTCCGTCCTGAACCCCACCTGCCAGTTCTCTGATGGCTGTTGGTTGATCACCTGCAGGCGCAAATTCAGTGTGCATGACAAACTGCTTGCCGCCTTCCAGTTTCAGGCGGGCGCGCACGTCTTCTGCGGTCAGTTGGGTCTTGTCGGAATGGGCGTATGGCATGGGAAGGCTCCGGGTCAGGTCCCTACATTTGTTCTTATTTTGTCCATCTGCAAGGGCTGATCCGAGTATGATATGGACTTATGCGGCTGAAATCAGGCTGCTGCGGTGTAGCGGTGCCCATATCGTATTCAGGGATAGATGGGATTGATCCTGAAAACTGGGTTTGCCTGATCGTATAGATTCATCTGATGACAGATTTTGTCATCAGATGAATCCGAAGCTTCCGACGGTCGAAAAGTGTCGGCCCTATCGAAATGGGCGGGCCAACATGCTGACGCGGATCTACCCAGATACGCCAGCGCGTTCCAAAGCCTGATCAGGCCAATCCGTAATCTGCGCGGGATCGGTCACGATAATCTCGGGCCGCCCGGTGTCATTGTCGGGGAACATCTTGGTGGGGCCTGTGACATACGCATAGGAGCGGCGCGGTTGCTCCTCTCCATCCGCGCGGTAGCGGTTCAGGATCAGGTTCATTATATCTTCGCCACCGCCCACGTTCCCATTTGGAATGAACAACTGATACGGCTGGGTCAGGCTGCCGGTGTGAAACAGGATATGGTCGCCAGAGGTGGGTGTGAAGTCACGTAGTTCTATGAACACTGTGGTTTCCTGGCCTGCTTTGGCGATCTCAACCAGGCGATCATAGTCCAGACGGGTGTTGAACATGTTGATCTCGGGGTTCCGGCGCTTGATTTCGCGGTAGCCTTCGATGATGCGTGCCCGCAGGTCCCACCAGGTTGTCAGGGCGGCATAGTTGCGCATGACCGAGCCATTGTTGGCCACCTGGTCCCAAATGCCCAACGTTCCGGATTGCGCCATGCGTTCGGCCTCGCGATACCGGTCATGCAAATGGGCAAATTCGGCATAGCCGTATTTCTGGAAATAGGGTGAAAGACCTTCCTGAATCATCACCTGCTGAAAATCGGTCCCGTCTTCCAGTTCGAGATAGCACAGAACCCGACCAAAATTGCCTCGGTACTTCTGCAAGGCTTCGGCACGTGGCTCGTTTCCGGGCAGGATCAGTTTGACCGTATCCCCGGGCGCAATCAGTTCCTTAGCACGGTCGGAGGCGGCGTGACCAAGTGGGGTAACCGGTTTACTGCCAGCAAATACTTCTTCGGTATCAAGCGCCAGAATGCGCAAGCTTTCGCTTTTATCGGCATCGTCCTCAAGAAAGACACGAACGGTATCCCCATCAACAACACGGTCTACACGGGCGGTAAAAGATGTCCCTGACATCTGGCTTCTCCAATCAATTGAAACAAACACACTTAGGATACCATGTTTGCGCGACAGTTTGTTAACTGCTGCGCGTGCAGTCTTGCCCCTGACGCCGCACTGGCGCATAAACACGCCAGCCAAGTGAGTACGGAGAGGCGATATGCGCGCACGGATCTACCAGCCCGCCCGAAATGCGATGACCTCGGGCATGGCCAAGACCCGCAAATGGGTGCTGGAATATGCCCCTGCCTCAGCGCGCGAGGTTGATCCGCTGATGGGCTGGACCTCATCCAACGATACCCAGACCCAGGTGCGTCTGAAGTTCGACACCAAGGAAGAGGCGTTGGATTATGCCAAAGACAATGGCATCGACGCACAGGTAAGCGAGCCGCACAAGCGCAAACCCAACCTGCGGCAACGCGGCTATGGTGAGAATTTTGCCACCGACCGCCGCGCGCCCTGGACCCACTAAATGATCGAGATTCGCGCCGCTGATCCCGGATCAGAGGCTCTGCGTCCGATTATTCAGGCCCATCTTGCCCATAGTTGGGAGGCAACGCCGCAGACTTCAAATCACACTCTGGACGTCGAGGCTCTGCGCGCGCCCGAGATTCGGTTTTGGGGCGTTTTCGAAGATGATGTGGCGCTTGGGTGCGGTGCGCTCAAAACCCTTCCCGATGGCACGGGCGAGGTGAAATCGGTCCATGTCGTGTCGGCGGCACGCGGTCGCGGCCTTGCACGTGAGATCATGACCTATCTGGCTGACTTGGCCAAAGCCGAGGGAGTTTCCGCGCTTGTACTGGAAACCGGCGCGGCCCATCTTTCCGAATACGACGCGGCACGCAAACTCTATGAGGCGCTGGGATATTCTTATTGCGGCCCGATCTTTGGCTATGAAGAAGATCCCAACAGCGCGTTCATGCGCTTGGCCCTTGAACCCCGCTTATAAAAACCGCAAGAAGGGCGCAGCGGTCCCTTAGCTCAACTGGATAGAGCAGCTGACTTCTAATCAGCAGGTTGAGGGTTCGAGTCCTTCAGGGATCGCCATTTCCAAAACTCTATGAAATCGCCCGTTTTTCTTACGGGACAGGGGCACGGCCTCAAAACGCTTTTTCATTCCTACGGTCGCACAAAGGTGCGGGGCTAAGCGGCGGCACATCTCGAAAGGCCAAAAAGAGCGAAAAATCAGGTGAGGGTTCGAGGGGCTGGGTGAGGGGGTTTGGGCCAGCCCCTCGCAAGGGGGTTATTCAGTGGTAATGTTAACCGCTGATTCACAATCTAGCGAAAGCCGATGATCCGCGAAATTGGGGGATTCCCGTAGAACAGACGATTTTTTGTGTGGTCTCTGGGAAATGCTGTGGGAAAACATCGAAATCCAACAGGCTGTCGCGCCCAAGAGGCCTGAAATTTCCAAGTGGTTCCGGCGCTTTGGTGATATGGAGGGATCGTCTAAAAAAACACCTTGCAACCGGTTGCAAAAATTAACATTGTGAAGCGCAATAGGATTCGGGAGAGATGCATGCTGAGTGTTGGACTGCTTGGGGCCGGTCGGATTGGGCGCGTTCATGCGCAGGCGATTACGGCACATCCTGAAAGCACCCTCTCTGCGGTCTCAGATGCGGTCGCGGACGCCGCCAGCCAGCTTGCGGGTGAATATGGCGCACAGGTACGCAGTTCAGATGAAATCATTGCAGACCCCGCGATTGATGCCGTTCTAATCGCAACGCCAACTGATACGCATTCGGACCTGATCGAGGCGGCGACGCAGGCCGGCAAGGCGGTTTTGTGCGAAAAGCCGGTGGATCTGGACTTGCAGCGAGCGATGGCGTGTCAGGCCAACGTGGCGGATTACCAAAAGCCCATCATGATTGGGTTCAACCGCCGGTTTGATCCGAATTTTTCAGGGATGAAAGCGGCCTCAGATGCCGGAGAGATCGGCAAGACCGAGCTGCTTTCGATCACGTCCTTCGATCCGGCACCGCCACCTGTAAGCTACATCAAAGTGTCTGGCGGGTTGTTTCGGGACATGATGATCCACGATTTTGATATGGCGAACTACCTTATGGGTGACTTGCCTGTGGCGATTTCCGCCGCTGGCTCGGCGGTGGTTGATCCCGAAATCGGACAGGCCGGGGATGTAGATACAGCTGTCGCGACACTGACCTATGCGGATGGTCGGATCGCGGTCATCAAGAATTCGCGCCGCGCGGCCTATGGCTATGACCAGCGGGTCGAGATGCTGGGGTCTGAAGGTCTGTTGCAGGCCCAGAACGTGCTGGAAAACACCGTGATCAAATCCACCGCCGATGGCGTTGTTGGTGCCAAGCCGACCTATTTTTTCCTTGAGCGGTACATGACTGCCTACAAGGCTGAATGGGCCGCTTTTGTCGATGCGATCACGGCAGGTCAAGCTGTGCCAGTCACTCTGGAAGACGGTGTCGCGGCGCTGGCCATGGCCGAGGCAGCGACCCAATCCGCCCGGTCCGGAAGGCCGGTTCAACTTAGCGATATTTTGAAACCGGTTGCAAAATGAGTGAATTTATTCAAACTGAACGCAGCTCGGAACCTAACCCGAGCCTCGGAGATTCGGCCTGGCCGGATGAACAGGGGTAAACGCCCAGAGCAAAAATCGACGGTTTTTATGGGAGGAAACCAAATGAACAAATTTGTAAAAAGTGTTCTTGCGGCCAGCGCGCTTGCGGTTGCAGCCGCGACAGGTGCTGCAGCAGAAGGCGAGAAGTACATTCTGGTCAGCCACGCGCCTGACAGTGACAGCTGGTGGAACACGATCAAGAACGGGATAGCGCTTGCAGGTGACCAGATGGGTGTTGAGGTTGAATACCGCAACCCGCCCACCGGAGACCTTGCCGACATGGCGCGGATCATCGATCAGGCGGCAGCCTCGGGTCCGAACGGGATCATCACCACTCTGGCTGATCCGGATATTCTCGAAGGCCCCATTAAGGCCGCTGTGGATTCTGGTATCGACGTGATCATCATGAACACTGGCACGCCCGAAAAAGCGCGCGAAGTGGGTGCGCTGATGTATGTCGGGCAGCCCGAATACGATGCGGGATATGCCGCCGGTCTGCGCGCCAAAGGCGATGGCATCGGGTCGTTTCTGTGCGTGAACCACTATATCGTTCAGCCTTCAAGCCAAGAGCGCTGCCAGGGTTTCGCGGATGGTCTGGGTATTGACCTGGGCGAGCAGATGATCGACGCGGGTCAGGACCCGGCCGAGATCAAGAACCGTGTTCTGGCCTATCTGTCGGCCAACCCAGACACAGATGCCGTTCTGACGCTTGGTCCGACATCGGCGGACCCGACCATCCTTGCCCTGCAGGAAAACGGCATGGCTGGTGACATCTATTTCGGCACCTTCGATCTGGGCGGTGAAATCGTAAAGGCCATCAAGGACGGCACCATTCAGTGGGGGATCGACCAACAGCCCTTCCTACAGGCTTACCTGCCGGTTGTTGTGATGACCAACTACCACCGCTATGGCGTTCTGCCCGGCAACAACATCAACTCGGGCCCCGGTTTTGTAACTGCTGACGGCCTTGAGAAAATCGAAGAATTCGCGGGCGAATACCGCTGATCTTCAATAGTCGAGCGGGCGTGATCTGACGCCCGCTCAACCCAAATTTCTTATTCTTCGGGATCACCCGCGAGGGGAGGACCTTTATGTCAGAGTCAGCTCAATCCACGGCAGGCAGCGACGAACGGATCAAAGAGATCTCGCCGTTGCGCCGCGCCCTGATCCGCCCGGAACTGGGTGGCATGGTCGGGACCGTCGCCGTTTTCACCTTTTTCCTGCTGTTCGCTTTTGACAGCGGCATGTTCAACTCGCAGGGCGTGATGAACTGGTCGATCGTTTCGGCCCAGTTCATGATCATCGCTGTAGGGGCTTGCCTGTTGATGATCGCGGGTGAGTTTGACCTGTCCGTCGGGTCGATGATTGGTTTTGCCGGGATGATGATTGCCATCTTCTCGGTCACGCTGACTTGGCCGGTCTGGATGGCGATCATCGTCACGTTTGTTCTGTGTGTCTCTATCGGTGCCCTCAACGGCTTTATTGTCGTGCGCACCGGATTGCCCAGCTTTATTGTGACGCTGGCGTTTTTGTTCATCCTGCGCGGCTTTACGATCTTTCTGCCGCAGACGATTGAACGCAAGACCATCATCGGCGGCATCAAGGATGCAGCAGAAGGCGATTGGCTCGCTTCGGTTTTTGGCGGCAAGGTGTTTCAGGGCCTTTTCGTTTGGCTGGGTGACAATGGGATCATTGCCACGTTCGAGCGCGGATCGCGCCTAGGCGAACCAGTGGTGGACGGCATTCCGATGCTGATCATCTGGGCCATCGGCATCATCATTTTTGGCCATGTTTTGCTGACTAAAACCAAGTTCGGAAACTGGATTTTTGCCGCAGGTGGAGACGCCGAGGCCGCACGGAACTCCGGCGTGCCTGTGAACAAGGTGAAAATCCTGATGTTCATGTTCACCGCCTTCTGCGCCACTGTTTTCGCTACCTGTCAGGTGATGGAGTTCGGCTCGGCCGGGGCGGATCGTGGTTTGCTGAAAGAGTTCGAGGCGATCATCGCGGTGGTCATTGGCGGCGCATTGCTGACGGGCGGCTATGGCTCGGTTCTGGGGGCGGCTTTGGGCGCGCTCATCTTTGGTGTGGTGCAGCAGGGGCTGTTCTTTGCCGGGGTCGAAAGCTCGCTGTTCCGGGTGTTCCTGGGTGTGATCCTGCTCGGTGCGGTGATCTTGAACACCTATATCCGTCGCATCATCACAGGAGAACACTGAGATGACTGAAGACACCAAATTCCATCATGGCGACGCGCAAGAGCAAAAACCGATCATCCGTATGGTCGACATCCAGAAACACTTTGGGTCTGTGATTGCGCTGGCCGGTGTCAGTTTCGACCTCAAACCGGGTGAGTGTCATTGCTTGCTGGGCGATAATGGCGCGGGCAAGTCGACCTTCATCAAAACCATGTCAGGTGTGCACAAGCCAACAGCGGGTGAGATTTTCTTCGAAGACAAGCCTATGCATTTCGAAGATCCGCGCGACGCGATTTCTGCGGGCATCGCTACGGTGCACCAGCATCTGGCCATGATCCCGTTGATGAGCGTCAGCCGCAACTTCTTCATGGGTAATGAGCCCACGCGCAAGGTGGCCGGTATCAACTTCTTCGACAAGAAGCTGGCGGATGAGATCACCATGGAAGAGATGCGCAAGATGGGCATCAACCTGCGGGGACCGGATCAGGCGGTTGGCACATTGTCGGGCGGCGAACGCCAGACCGTTGCGATCGCGCGCGCGGTGCATTTCGGAGCGAAGATCCTGATTTTGGACGAGCCGACCTCGGCCCTTGGGGTGCGTCAAACCTCGAACGTGTTGGCGACTATCGATAAGGTGCGAAGTCAGGGCGTAGGCGTCGTGTTCATCAGTCACAACGTGCGTCACGCGCTGGCTGTCGGCGACAGATTTACCGTTTTGAACCGGGGCCAAACACTGGGCACTGCGAAACGGGGTGAGATCACGCCAGAAGAGCTTCAGGACCTGATGGCAGGGGGTCAGGAGCTGGCCCAGCTGGAAGGCTCGCTGGGCGGAACAGTTTAAACCACCGATGCTCCGCAGACATGCGGAGTATCGAACTAAGTGGTGGTGCAAAACCACAAATCGTCAGGTCCATTCGGTTGGCCTGGAACCTTCAAAAATGTGAATACCGACGGAATGCCGATGGCGGCTTCGTGTGGAAAGGGATCATGATGAGCAAGACAGTCCGACTGACCGCGGCGCAGGCTCTGGTGCGCTATATCGGGGCGCAGTTAAATGAGGCCGGGGAGCCCTATATCGCAGGTGTCTGGGCCATCTTTGGCCATGGCAATGTGGCGGGGTTGGGTGAAGCTTTGCATGCCGTCAGAGACAGCCTGCCTACCTATCGTGGTCACAACGAACAAACGATGGCCCATTGTGCGATTGCCTATGCCAAACAGATGCGCCGCACGCGGGCGATGGCGGTGACGTCGTCCATTGGGCCTGGGGCCACGAATATGGTGACAGCGGCGGCTTTAGCCCATGCCAACCGCTTGCCAGTTCTGATCATCCCCGGTGACGTGTTCGCCACGCGCGGGCCCGATCCGGTGCTGCAACAGATCGAAAACTTCGGCGATGGTACCGTCAGCGCCAATGACTGTTTCCGCCCGGTCAGCCGGTACTATGACCGTATCTCGCGCCCCGAACATCTGTTGACCGCGCTGCCGCGCGCCTTCCGCACCATGACGGACCCGGCTGATTGCGGCCCGGTGACGCTGGCCTTCTGTCAGGACGTGCAGGCCGAGGCTTATGACTATCCTGAAAGCTTCTTTGAACCACGCGTCTGGTATCAGCGCCGCATTCGCCCGGATGAGGGCGAACTGGTGCGCGCTGTCGCCGCGATCAAAGCCGCCAAGCGTCCCGTTATTGTGGCCGGAGGCGGGGTGCATTACTCGGGTGCGACCGATGCGCTGCAAAGCTTTGTTGAAACCCACAATTTACCCGTCGCTGAAACGCAGGCGGGCAAGTCGGCTTTGGCCTGGGACCATCCATTGAATCTGGGCCCCATTGGCGTGACCGGTGGAGAGCCTGCCAACGACGTCTGCGCCGAGGCTGATCTGGTCCTAGCGGTTGGTACGCGGTTGCAGGATTTCACCACCGGATCCTGGGGCCTGTTTTCGAACCCCGAGCGCGAGATGGTGTGCCTGAATACAGCCGCCTATGACGCCGAAAAGCACGGGGCAATGCCCCTGCAAACCGACGCTCGGGTTGGTTTGGAAGAACTTGGCGCAAGCCTACAGGGTTACAGCGCTGACCCTGTGGCTGACACGCTCAAAGCGGATTGGTTTGGCAAGGTCGACAAGCTGACCGACGCGCCCGGAGACGGGAATGCACTGCCTACCGACATGCAAGTGGTCGGCGCGGTTCAGCGTGCCTCGCATGACGACACGGTGGTGATGTGTGCGGCAGGCACCATGCCGGGTGAGCTGCACAAGCTGTGGAAAGCCCCGCGCCCCGGGGCCTATCACATGGAATACGGATTCAGCTGTATGGGGTATGAGATCGCCGGTGCGATGGGCATCAAGATGGCCCAGCCGGATCGCGACGTGATCTGCTTTACCGGCGACGGCACCTATATGATGGCGAACTCGGAAATGGCCTCTGCCGCGATGATGGGTATCTCGTTCACCGTGGTGATCACCGACAACCGTGGATTTGGCTGTATCAACCGCTTGCAGATGGGCACTGGCGGGGCTGAGTTTAACAACCTTCTGGATCACGCGGTGCACGAAACGCCCTCGGCCATTGATTTTGCCGCCCACGCGGCGGCGATGGGGGCGACCTCGGTCAAGGTCAGTTCGATTGCGGAATTGGAAGACGCGTTGGCCAAGCGTGCCGGCATCAAAGGGCCATACGTGGTTGTCATCGACACCGATCCATACCCGTCCACCGAATATGGCGGCACGTGGTGGGAGGTCGCCGTGCCCGAGGTCTCGATCCGTCCCGAAGTCAACGAAAAACGCGCGGCCTATGAAGTTGCGATCAAAGAAAGAAACACGAAATGAGCGTGAAGATCGGCATCTCTCCGATTGCGTGGCAGAATGATGATTTACCCGACCTGACGGCGGCCTACACTATGGAACAGGCGCTGAAAGAGGCGCGAGAGATTGGCTATACGGGCGTCGAGCGCGGCCAACGGATGCCCGGCGATACCGAAGGGTTGCGGGCTTATCTGGATGCCAGCGATATTGCCCTGTGTGGCGGCTGGTGTTCCGGCGCATCGTTGCTCAATGACTTCGCAACCGAGCGTGAAGCCGTCCGCGAACAGGTCGAGCAGTTCGTGGCGCTGGACAGCCCGTGCATTGTCTATGCGGAATGTTCCAACACCATCCAGACGGAGGCAGGTACGCCGGTCAATCACCGGCCCAAACTGTCAAAAGATGAGTTGCTGGCCTACGCCGCCAAGATCACCGAACTGGCAAAATGGATGGCCGATCAGGGCATGCCCATGGCTTATCACCATCACATGGGCACCATCATCGAAAGCGAAGATGATGTGAACTGGCTGATGGAAGGGTCAGGTCCCGAGGTGGGATTGTGTTTTGACACCGGTCATCTGTTGTTTGGCGGCGGCGATGTGATGGCAACCTTGAACCGTTGGGGCGACCGAGTGCGTCACGTACACTTCAAGGATATCCGCCCTGCTGTTGTGCAGGATGTGCGCGAGAATAATCGCAGCTTTTTGGATGCGGTCATCGCTGGGGCCTTCACCGTGCCTAGTGACGGCTGCATCGACTTTCAGGCCGTCGCAAACGCGCTGAAGGCGATGGACTATAGCGGCTGGATCGTGGTCGAGGCGGAACAGGACCCGGCCAAAGCACCGCCCTGTGAATACTCCAAACTGGGTTACGACCACATCGTTGATGTCTGCGGCAAGGCAGGATTGGAGATAGCGGCTTAGTACACCGCCCCAAGGGGCAACACCGAAGGCCATGAGAAAGGAGTCTGTCATGGTAACTCAAGACCTCGGATATGTCGGCTATTTCGACCGGGAATCCTGTGATCTGGATGAATTCAAGGTGTTGACTTCTCAGAACCTTTTGATTGATGCGGTGCCCCACGCGGCAACGGTCGAAAAGAACGTGCCGGTCTATGACATGCAGGTACTACGCCCGATGCTGGAGCGGCCCGACGCGCGGCAAGCATTGCTGGCGGAATGGGGCTGGGTGTTGGACAAATCCGCCGGGGTGATCGCGCTGAAAAGGGCCTATCCGGATACCGCTGTTATCGACCGTGCGACGGATGTGTTTCGCCAGATTATTGACGAGGAACGTCAAAGCGGGTCTGGTGAAGGCGACCACTTCGCTGCCTCAGGCGCCAACGACCGGATTTGGAATGCGCTGCAAAAACAGTGCCTGCGTGATCCCGAAGGCTTCGCGCTTTACTTCGGGAACACGGCTATCGCTGCGGCTTGTGAGGCATGGCTAGGTCCGAATTATCAGATGACTGCCCAAGTCAATCAGGTGCGACCCGGTGGCAAGGCGCAGCAGGCGCATCGGGACTATCACCTTGGGTTTCAAAGCGCAGACAGTGCGGCGCGGTATCCGGTCCATGCGCATCTGGTAACAGCCTCGCTGACCTTGCAGGGCGCAGTGGCCCATTGCGACATGCCTGTGGAAAGCGGCCCAACCAAACTACTACCCTTCTCGCAGCTTTATCAGCCGGGCTATCTGGCGTTTCACGATGAAGCCCACCGGGCGTATTTCGAGGACAACTATATCCAGTTACCGCTGGAGAAGGGCGACGCGGTGTTCTTCAATCCGGCGCTGTTCCATGCTGCGGGGGAGAACAGCAGCGCTGATATTCACCGAATGGCGAACCTGCTGCAAATCTCATCAGCTTTCGGGCGCGCGATGGAGGCTGTGGATCGCCAGGCGATGTCTCTGGCGGTTTTCCCATTGCTGGTTTCCTTGAAACAGCGTGGGGCGTTGGATACGGCGCAGTTGGAGGCCGCGATAGCGGCCACTGCAGAGGGTTATCCGTTCCCAACCAATCTGGACACGGACCCTCCGGTCGGCGGCAACGCGCCGGAAAGTCAGGCGGATATCCTGCGACGTGCGGTTGCAGAAGGATGGACCAAGGCGCAACTGGTCCAAACACTCTCGGCCCTGACCCAAAGGCAAGCTGCCTGAAACAATAGCCGGGCGGCCTATGGGGTCGCCCGCAAGGAGAACAAGATGGCGGATTTGCACAAAAAACCCCTCGGCACGCACGGGAAAGTTCACGATATCACCCCGGCCAGCGCCGGGTGGCGTTATGTGGGTTTCGGTCTTTATCACCTGCGCGCAGGTGACAAGGCGGCAGAACTCACCGGGGATCGAGAGGTCATTCTGGTGATGGTCGAGGGCAAGGCGCAGATCACCGGGGCGGGGCAGGAATGGGGCGTTCTGGGTGACCGGATGGATGTGTTCGAGAAGACACCGCCGCATTGCCTTTATCTGCCTAACGGAACCGAATGGGAGGCTGTCGCAGAAACCGATTGCGTCATCGCTGTGTGTTCGGCACCGGGCAATGGCGGGCACGAGGCACGGCGGATCGGTCCCAATGGCATTACCCTGACTGAACGCGGCAAGGGCGTGAACACGCGCTATATCAACAACATCGCGATGGAAAATGAAGACTACGCCGACAGCCTGCTGGTGACCGAGGTCTTCACGCCGAACGGCCACTGGTCCTCCTATCCCAGCCACCGCCATGATGAAGACGATTACCCTCGGATCACTTATCTGGAAGAAACCTATTTCCACCGTCTCAACCCGGCCAACGGGTTTGGCGTACAGCGGGTCTATACCGATGACGGTCAGTTGGATGAAACGATGGCGGTTTCGGATGGCGATGTTGTGATCGTGCCGCGTGGACATCACCCTTGCGGTGCGCCCTATGGGTTTGAGATGTACTACCTTAACGTCATGGCCGGACCCCTGCGGAAATGGCGGTTCGTCCCGGCCCCGGAGGTCGAATGGATCATGGAGCGTGATGGATAGGCCCCAATGCGTCCAAAGCCGGATGAAATTGTTCTATACCCGAGTGTTTTCTGCTCTATCGCGCGCCGGTCGCTTCAATAGGCGTCGGAGCAGAGGTTTGAACGGCCAAATGATCGCGCGCCCGCTCAGAACGAAAACAGGCCTCGAATTGCGTAGCATCGAACTTGCAAATTCGTTGGCTTCCTTTTCTTGCTTAGCCACCTGACCGCCTTCGCCGTGCCCCAGAATGTGATGCCCGACTTCATGGTAGAAGGTGAACTCTGCCGTGATGCGCGCCCACCACAAGCGCAGGCCCTTGGGGGATGGAGGTGGCCAGGTCAGGACAATGTAAGAGAAAAACAGATTGTACTTGCCGAGATAGTCCATGTCGGCCCGCCGGGCGATCACATCTATCCGGGTTACCTGTTCAAGGGTGACGCCTTTGGTCCTACTCCATTTCGTCAGGTTTTTAATGACCCGCGCGCGATCTACGATGTCATCGCTGATGAATACCGGGGTATTGTCGCTTAGGACAATGGCTGGTTGGTCATCAAGACGTTTTGCCAGAATGTTCAGCGTCCGACGATGGATGGGATGTAATTTTACCCCCTTAAGACGACAGATTTCTTGTCTGAAAACAACGGGGTCCAATTCGTCAAGAAGTGCAAGGAGCGCGCCGAAGTATCTGGGTGAAGGCCCGCGTGGGTTGTCTTTCCAGGCTTTGGACGAGAGCCTTTTTTGAACTTCAGGCACCGCGCTTTCACGACATTGCATGAGCGCCCGCCAAGTATCTCGGATGGTCTCGATATGGTGCGTCGAAATTCCCCGCAGGAACTTATCGACAAGTTGGCTGGTGTTTTGGGTCATATCCTATGACTAGTGCGGGTTTGTACCAGAATTTTGATGTGCTTCCGGATGTTTAACGAGCTGAAACGCCTGCCCACCCATCCTGCGGCGGCGCACCGAATGCGCGGATAACCACGCGGGCGGCGGCCTCAACCGGGTCGTGCGTTTCTTTCAGGATCGTCACACGGTCGAACCTCTCGGGGTCAGCGTTCACGGCCTCACGCAGAGCTTGTCCGAACGCCATGCGCAGCTCGGTTCCGATGTTGAACTTGCAGATGGATGTTTCGCGGGCAAGGCGTGCGCGCTGTTCGACCGGCACACCCGAGCCCCCGTGAATGACCAAAGGCACATCGGTCTTGGCATCGATCTGAGCGATGCGGTCCTCGTCCAGACCGCCCTCTTTGTCCTGCTGCAAATGCACATTCCCGACCGAGATTGCCATTGCATCTACACCGCTGTCGCGGGCGAATTGTGCGGCCTCGGACGGGTCGGTTCCGTTGGATCCTTCGCCGCCGGAATAACCCACGAACCCGATCTCGCCCTCGCAGGAGATCCCTGCCGCGTGGGCCATTTCAGCAATGGCTGCGGTCTCGTCTATGTTCTGTTGCAGCGGCTTGCGCGAGCCATCGAACATCAGTGAGGTAAAGCCGCTGTCCAGCGCGATCTTGCAGTCTTCAAACGTATAGCCGTGATCCAGATGAGCGACGACGGGGACAGAGGCCCCTTCGGCCAGATGGCGGAACATCTTGCCCAAAATGGGCAGCGGCGTGTGCTCGCGGCAGCTGGGCCCCGCTTGCAAGATAACGGGCGCGTTCTCAGCCTCGGCAGCGGCCACATAGGCGCGCATATCTTCCCAGCCCAGGGTCACAAGCCCGCCTACCGCATAGCCCTGCCGATAGGCGGGTTGCAGCACGTCTTTCAATGTCACGAGCGTCATTTGAACTTTGCAATCATGTCTTTGATGCCCGGGATCGTCTCGACCTGATAGGCATGGGTGGGTTGGAAATACTGTACCAGAGAGCGCTGCGTCAGCCCGCCAAGGATGGTGAAATAGTACATCTCATACCCCGGCAATACGCAGCAGGGATGATACCCCTTGTCGATGCAAACGGTCGATCCATCGACGATGTGATAGGCATCCCCCGGTTCATTGTCTTCACGCTGAAGCATTTGCAAGCCCGAGCCCCAGTTGGGTTTGAAGCGGAAATTATAGGTCTCGTCGTGGCGCGTTTCATCTGGCAGCCGGTTGGTGTCGTGCTTGTGGCTGGGAAAGCCGGACCAGCCGCCCTGACCTACAGTGAACAGTTCACTGACCAGCAGGCGACCTACTTTGTCATGTTGTTTCTGTCCGAGGATGTGCTTGATCTTGCGGTGCGTTTTGGTGTCGTCGCTGCCATATTGCACAAGATCGTGTTCACGCACATCGAAGGGCTCTAGCACTTTGTCATACTTCGCCCCTGCAACAAAAACCTCGGTCGCGTCCGAGACACAGACAATCTGCACCTTTGCGCCAACAGGGACATAGACCCCTTCTGGGTCGCCGTCCCAGACGTCTTCACCCCGGTTGCCAAGCTGGGGGAACTGCACCCCTTCAACCGACACATCGACCGAGCCGGTTGCGGGTACGATGCAGGTTTCGTAGCCGGGCACCTGATATTCGAACGCTTGGCCTTTTTGTAGTTTCACGATGTTGAAATAGTTCAGGGGAACCATGGGGTCATCGATATCAACGATGGCGGTGTTCTTGTTATCATATGGCGCAATATGCATGGGATATTCCTATGTGGTCGGGCCGGGATGATCGGCCAGAAATGCGTCGAGTTCGGCAGTCGTAGGCATGGCCGGGGCGCAGCCGGGTTTTGAGACCACGATAGAAGCGCAGGCCGATCCGCGCATCACGGCTTCTTTCAGCGGATACCCTGCCGCGATTGAGGCCAAGAGCCCGGCCATGAAGCTGTCACCAGCCCCGACCGGCTTGATCGCGTCGACCGGGTAGATACCGGTTTGGGTTTCCTGCCCATCTGCCAGCGTTACGGCGCCTTTTTCACCCATCTTGTAGATGACGACCCGGCCCGGTTTTTTCGCGAGTTCTTGAGCTTTGGCAAAACCCTTTTCGATGCCGCCCGCCATAAAGCCGAACTCTTCATCATTGCCTACGATCAGATCGCTTGCTTCACCTGCGCGCGAAAGAACTTCTGCGGCAACCTCGGGCGAGGGCCAGCTATAGGGCCGATAATCGATATCGAAGATGATGGGCAGACCGGCCTTTCGCGCGTTTTCAAACCCGCGGAACGTCGCACTGCGCGAGGGTTCGGCGGCGAAAACGGTACCGGCGGACACCAGAGCGGTGAATCTGCTGAAATCAACGCGATCCATGTCTTCTTCGGTGACCTGAAAGTCGACCGCATTGTTTCTGTAGATGACGTTTTGGAAATCGTCCGTTCGGCTTTCATAGATCGCAAGTGACATGCGATGCTCACCGCCGATGGTTCGAATGCAAGACATATCTACGCCGTAGTGGTGTAGGCGGTTCATGCAGAACCGTCCGATCGCATCATCCGAGATTGAAGTGATCAGCGCCGCCTGACTGCCTAGCTTGACCAGGCCGGCCGCGATATTGGCGGATGATCCGCCCAAGTCGGCGTGAAAGGTATCGGCCTCCTCGCTTTTTGCGCCAATGGGCGCTGCGGTCAAATCCATGCCCGCGCGCCCCAGAATAGCAAATCGGTTTCCTTTGATGCCGTCGATCAGGGCGCTCACGTCTTTAGTCCTCCGACAGAGATAATGGCAAAGTTTGGACCTTGCGCTGAATCGATTCACACGATACTCATTTTGCAACCGGTTGCAAATACAATGTTCGGAGCCGCAAAAGATGCCTGAGATCGGAATTGGAATTGTGGGTGGCGGCTATATGGGCAAGGCGCATTCCGTTGCTATGTCCGCAGTGGGCGCGGTGTTCAACACAGCACTCAGACCACGGCTTGAGGTGATCTGCGCCTCGACCCCCGAAAGCGCAGAGCGCTACCGCGTGGCATACGGTTTCCAGCGCGCTACCGCCGATTGGCGGGTCTTGGTCGATGACCCGAAGATCGAGGCCATAGTCATCGCATCGCCGCAGGAAACCCATCGTCACATTGCCGAAGCGGCCTTTGCTTTGGGTAAACCGGTTTTGTGTGAAAAACCTTTGGGCGCCTCGCTGGAGGATAGTCAGGCCATGGTCAATGCCGCTGAAGCAGCGGGCGTCGTCAACATGGTCGGCTTCAACTATATCCGCACACCTGCCAGCCAATACGCGCGCAAGCTGATTGCCGATGGCGAGATCGGCGATGTCACCTGGTTTCGCGGAGAGCACACCGAGGATTTCTATGCCGACCCGCAGGCCCCAGCCACCTGGCGTACCACGGGGATGGCAAACGGCACCATCGGGGATCTGGCCCCGCATATGGTGAATGGCGCGTTGGCCCTGATTGGGCCGATTGCGCAGGTGATGGCTGATGTCGAAACCGTTCACCGCACGCGTCCGGGTGGTGGGGTCACAAATGATGATCACGCTCAGATGATGTGCCGGTTCGAAAACGGTGTGATGGGCAACCTCTATTTCAGCCGTGTCGCAACGGGCCGCAAGATGGGCTATGCCTATGAAGTATCGGGCACAAAAGGGGCGATCCGCTTTGACCAGGAAGATCAGAATGCCCTGTGGCTGTATCGACGCGAAGGCCCTGAGGCGCAGCGGGGGTTCACCAAGATCCTGACCGGCCCGGCCCACCCGGATTATGAACCCTTCTGCCAGGGCCCCGGTCACGGCACCGGATATCAGGACCAGATTATCATCGAGGCCAAGGATTTCCTGCATGCCATCCACACCGGCGAGGCGATCTGGCCAACCTTCCGCGACGGGCATGAGGTGAACCGGGTACTGGCGGCGGCGCTGGCATCCTCGGACCAGCGACAGTGGAAAGACATCAGCGATTTCTGATCGCTCAACGACACGTTCTGAAGAAAGACTTAAGACCATGGCAAAGCTGAAATGGGGCATGATCGGTGGCGGCGAAGGCAGCCAGATCGGACCTGCTCACAGGTTGGGTGCGCAAGCAGACGGGATGTTCGAATTCGCCGCAGGTGCGCTGGATCATCGCCCGGATGTGGGCAGGGAATATGCTAAAAGGCTCGGGATCGCTGCTGATCGTGCCTATGGCAGCTGGCAGGACATGCTGGCAGGTGAAAAAGACCGCGACGACCGGATTGATCTGGTGACAATTGCGACTCCGAACTCAACCCATTTCGAGATTGCCAAGGCCTATCTGGAGGCCGGGTTCAACGTGCTGTGCGAAAAGCCGATGACCATGACGGTAGAAGAGGGCGAAGAGATTGTGCGCGTGGCCGAGGCGTCCGGCAAGATATGTGCAGTGAACTATTGCTACTCGGCCTATCCAATGGTGCGCCAGGCCCGTGCCATGGTGCGAGCTGGAGAGATCGGCAAGGTTCGTCTGGTCGTGACCAATTTCAGCCATGGGCATCATGGCGACGCGGCAGACGCCGATAATCCGCGCGTCCGATGGCGCTATGATCCGGCCATGGCAGGTGTCTCGGGCCAGTTCGCGGATTGCGGTATTCACGCGCTGCATATGGCCAGCTTCATCTGCGATGATGAGGTGAACTCCCTGTCGGCCGATATGGCCTCGACCATTGCCAGCCGAGAGTTGGAGGATGACGCAATGGTCAATTTCCGGATGGAAGGCGGCACGGTTGGGCGGCTTTGGACCTCATCGGTGGCGATTGGGCGACAGCACGGGTTTGATATTCAAGTGTTTGGCGAAACCGGCGGTCTGCGCTGGGCGTCCGAGCAGCCGAACCAGTTGATTTATACACCGGTCGGCGGGCGCACTCAGATCATCGAAAAGGGTGAAGGTGGACTGCATGACGAAGCGCGGCGTCTGTCACGCGTCGCCATCGCCCATCCTGAAGGTTTCCCGCTGGCCGTGGCCAATATCTATTGCGATCTGGCAGACGCGATCCGCGGTGAGGTTCGGAATGGTCTGCCAGGCGCCTCAGACGGTGTGCGTTCGATTGCCGCGGTTCATGCTGCTGTTGCGTCGGGCAAAGAGGACGGCGCGTGGAAAGACGCGCGTCCGCCAATGTTCCGCTAATCAGGGGCGGGGCCGCAACGTGCCCCGTTCGATCACGCGGCAGGGGAATATCCGCGCCTCAGGGTATCTTTGAGGCTCTTTCAGCATCTCTTCGACCAGGTCGACCGAGGACGTAATGATCTGCTTGATTGGCTGATGAATAGTCGTCAGATCAACGCTTTCCCAGCGTGCCATTTCCATGTCATTCAGGCCGATGATGCCAATATCCTGGCCCGGTTCCAGCGCATGATCTGAAAGGGCGGACAACGCACCGACAGACAGGATATCGTCACCGCAGAAATACCCGTCTGCCGGAGCGCCACTTAGCAAGCGCAGCATCTCGGCCCGTCCGGCCTCAAACGAATAGTTGTCTGCGAAGGAATACGAAATCTGCAGCTCGGGATGCTGCTCGGCTTCCTCAATGAACCCGCGGTATCGATCCAAAGCCGAGGTCGCGCTTTTTGGCCCGCCCAGATATCCGATATGCTTGTATCCGCGCGCGACAAGCTCGCGCGCCGCCATGCGCCCACATTCGACATTGTCGATACCAACCACATGCACCTCAGGCGACGTTGCTGAACGCCCAAACGTGTGCACCACGGGCACACCAGCATCGTGGAACGCTTTGGCAAAGCTGGGGGGTAGGGTCGAAGAGGCCACGATGACCGCATCGACTGAATACTGACGCAGCATGCGGACGGAATTGGCGGGCTCAGTCTCATCAGTCAGGTTTACGATCAGCGGACGCAGCCCGCGTTCCTGCAACGCGCGGGTGAACTGGTCGAACACCTCAAGGAAAATAGGGTTGTGAAAGTTGTTGGAAATCAAACCAATCAGCTTAGTCCGCCCGGTTGTCAGCGATGAGGCCAGCGCGTTTGGACTGTACCCCAGCTCTTGCGCGGCTTTTTCGACCTTGCTGCGGGTCTTGGCCGAGACCGAGGCGCCTTCGGTAAAGGTTCGCGAAACTGCGGACCGGGATACGCCTGCCAGTGCTGCGACGTCTTTCAGTGTAACGCTCAAAATTGATACCGTCTGTGCCGTGCAGGAGTTGGGATTGTCATTGCAAACTATTATGCATCTAAGCAACGGTTCTGCAACCGATTGCAAGCCGCACGAAAAGCACGTTGTTGGTATCGCAAAATCGTCGGGCGCGACCTGTGGCAGCACCCATAAAGAAAGCCCGCGGCCAAGCGCGGGCTTTCATTTTGGTTCTACGCCAGTGGCTTATTGCGGAATCTCGCCTTCCAGTCCTTCGACGTAGAAGTTCATACCTGCCAAAGTGCCATCATCGGCCACTTCACCGTCAGCCAACCAATCGCTGCCATCCTGCTTTTTGATCGGGCCAGTGAAGGGGTGGTACTCACCAGCAGCCATGGCCGCTTTCATTGCCAGCGCTTCTTCTTTGACATCCGCCGGAACGGCGTCAGAGATTTCGCCAATGGCGACCATACCTTCGCGGATACCGTCCCAGGTGTTTACAGATTCCCAGGTGCCGTCCATCACGGCCTGTGTGCGCGCGATGTAGTAAGGCGCCCAGTCGTCGATGATCGATGAGACGCGCGGGAACGGAGCATATTCGCTCATGTCCGAGGCCTGGCCAAAGGTGACAACATTGCCCGCCTCTTGCGCAGCCGCCTGCGGCGCAGTCGAGTCCGTGTGCTGCAGAATCACATCGGCGCCCTGTTCGATCAGAACCTTCGCAGCATCAGCCTCTTTCGCGGGATCAAACCAAGTGTAAGCCCAGACGATTTTAAACTCGACATCCGGGTTGACCCGTTGCGCGTGAATAAAGGCCGAGTTGATGCCCCGGATCACTTCGGGGATCGGATAGGAACCGATATAGCCGATGATGTTCGACTTGGTCATGTTACCCGCGATGTGACCCTGAACGGCGCGACCTTCATAGAAACGTGCCGAATAGACCGAGACGTTATCGGCGGTCTTGTAGCCAGTTGCATGTTCGAACTTCACATTCGGGAACTTCTTGGCCACGTTGATCGTGGGGTCCATGTAGCCGAACGAGGTGGTAAAGATCAGATCGGCCCCTTCCAGTGCCATCTGGGTCATGACGCGTTCGGAATCCGGGCCTTCGGGTACGGATTCAACAAACACGGTTTCGACCTTGTCGCCAAAGTGTTCTTCAACCGCCAGCCGACCCTTGTTGTGCTCATAGGTCCAGCCACCGTCGCCCACGGGACCAACATAGACAAAGCCGACCTTTGTCTTGTCTTCGGCCATGACCCCCGAGGCCAGACCCAGCGCCATGGCGGCGCTTGCCAGAAGTGTAGTGAATTTCATGTGTTACTCCCCAAGTTGGTTCAGTTGGCCCCTAGTGTGAGGCATGGAATATTCGGCCCAGTGAGGCAGGTGCGCTGCTCTTGTCGGCCGAAAGGATCACAAGCACAAGGATCGTGATGATGTAGGGCGACATTGCCAGATACTCGACCGGGATGGCAACGCCCGCTGCCTGCAAATTAAGCTGCAACACGGTGATGCCGCCGAACAAATAGGCACCCAGCAAGGCGCGCCATGGTTTCCAGCTGGCAAAGACCACCAGCGCCAGGGCAATCCATCCCACACCGGCGGTCATGCCTTCGGTCCACTGTGGTACTCGGATCAGACTGATATAGGCGCCACCGAGACCCGCACAGGCACCCCCGAACAGGATCGCCAGAATGCGGATCTTTATGACCTTGTAGCCCAAGGCATGGGCTGCATCGTGGTTTTCACCCACCGCGCGCAGGATCAAACCCACACGGGTGTATTTCAACGTGGCCCAGACCGCCGCCGTAAGCGCGATGCCAACATAGAGGATCGGGTCATGCTGGAACAGGATCGGGCCAATGACAGGAATATCGCTGAGTATTGGGATATGGATATCCCCCATGCTGGGCGGCTTGATGCCCACATAGCTTTGTCCCATCAGCGCGCTGAAGCCGAGGCCGAACAGGGTCAGCGCCAGTCCGCTGGCCACCTGGTTGGCCAGCGCCACTTGCGTCAGCAAAACAAACAAAAGGGATAGCACCGCACCACCAATCGCTGCGGCGACAAAGCCCAACCACGGAGAGCCGGTCTCGACCGATATCGCAAATCCGCTGATTGCACCAACGATCATCATGCCCTCGACACCGAGGTTCAGAACGCCTGCTTTCTCGACAACCAGCTCTCCGATTGCGGCCAGCAGTAGGGGGGTTGCGGCCACCATCAGCGAGGCGATCAGAAGGACGGGATTGATTTCACCAAGGTCCATTATGCCACCTCGCTACGAGCCGCACGGATGCGGTAGTTTGTCAAAAGATCGAAGGCCAGAAGGAAGAACAGCAGCATCCCCTGAAACACCTGAATGGCGGCGGCTGGTAGCCCCAGCTGGGACTGTGCGATTTCACCGCCGATATAGGTCAACGCCATCAGGCCACCGGCCAGCAGAATACCCACCGGGTGCAATCGGCCCAGAAAGGCCACGATGATCGCCGTGAAGCCATAGCCGACGTTGAAGTCGATGCTGACCTGCCCAGAGGGTCCAGACACTTCGAACATTCCCGCCAGCCCGGCCAATGCACCAGACATGCCAAGGCAGAACAGGATCAGACGGGCCGGGTTTACCCCTGCGAATTTCGCAGCGCGTGGTGCTTCGCCGGTAAGTCGAATGTGAAACCCCAGCATATGGCGGTTCAGCAGCACATAAGAGAAGATCACCGCAACGAAGGCCGCGACGACACCCCAATGCATCCCCGACCCTGCGATCAACTCGGCATTATGCGCGCTGTCATAGGATTGCAGATTGCGCGAACCGGGAAAGCCGAACCCTTCGGGGTTTTTCAGGAGGCCCAGCGAGACCGAGGCCAGCATCTGCTCGGCCACATAGACCAGCATCAGAGACACAAGGATTTCATTTGTCCCGAAGCGTACCTTCAGAAAGGCTGGGATCATCGCCCAGAGCCAGCCACCAAACGCCCCGGCAAGTACCATGATCGGAAAGATGTAGAACGCTTCCATCGGGTAGAAAGCCAATCCAGCACCCGCCCCGAAAATGGCACCCATGATGTACTGGCCCTCGGCCCCGATATTCCAGATCCCAGCCCGGAACCCCAGCGACAGGCCGATGGCGATCAGCACCAAAGGCGCGCCTTTCACCAAAAGCTGTGGACGGTAGTAGAACGCGAACTCACCGAACAGCGGTTCCCAGAAGATCGTGCCGATCGCTTCGACCGGGTTCTTTCCCAGAATGGCGAACAGGACACCGCCAAACACCATCGTCGCCAAGACAGCCACCAGTGGGGTCGCATAAGACCACGCCTTGGACGGCTGTGGCCGTTTCTCCAACACAATCATCTGCCCATCCCCCTGCGCATTCTCGTTTGTTTTTTGTCTCTTTTGCCGAAGGCGGGCATCGGATCACACATGGGCCACCTCCATGCCATGCGCGCCGCCCATCATCAGGCCGATCTCATCCACCGTCAGGCCTGTGGTCTCGCGCGGCGCGCTCAGGCGGCCTTCATTCAGTGCGGCGAAACTGTCCGAGATTTCCATCAGCTCATCCAGATCCTGCGAGATGCAAATGACGGCGGTTCCTTTGGCCGCCAGGTCCAAAATGGCTTGCCGGATCGAGGCCGCAGCCGCCGCATCCACACCCCATGTCGGTTGGTTCACCACCAGAACATCTGGGTTCTGCAGGACCTCACGACCGATCACGAATTTCTGCAGGTTTCCGCCTGACAGCGACCGCGCGGCGTTTTCGGGCCCCGGCGTGCGCACATCGAACGCGCTGATGATTTTCTCGGCAAAGCTTTTGGTATCGGCCCATTTCAGAAAACCGTTGCTTTCCAGCCCCTCCCTTACCGATCCCGTGAGCAGGGCGTTTTCCGTCAGGCTCATATCGGGTGCGGCGGCATGACCCAGCCGTTCCTCAGGCGCGGTCAGTACGCCCAGCTTGCGGCGTGCGGTTGGGCCCAGCTTGCCAATCGGTTGGCCGTTGAACTTGATCGCATCAGTGGCGGTTTGGATTTCACCTGACAACACGCCCAGCAGTTCGTCCTGACCGTTCCCGGCGACGCCGCCGATCCCCAGAACCTCGCCTTTGCGGACGGTCATATGAACGTTCTTCAGCGCGGTTCCGAATTCCGAAGGGGAAGGCACCGACAGACCGCTGACATCCAACGCAACTTCACCGAAGGCGCGGCCCGACCGTTCCGGGGTTTGCAAGGTTGATCCCACCATCATCTCGGCCATGTCACGGGCCGACGTCTCGGCAGGCACGCATTCCCCCACATTCTTGCCCAAACGCAGGATTGTGGCGTGGTCGCAAAGCGTGCGGATCTCTTCGAGTTTATGCGAGATATAAAGGATCGAGGTGCCCTCAGACCGCAGCTTGTTTAGCGTCTCAAACAGGATTTCGACCTCTTGTGGGGTCAGCACGCTGGTTGGTTCGTCCATGATCAGCAGCTTGGGGTCCTGCAGCAGGCAGCGGATGATCTCGACCCGCTGACGCTCTCCCGCGGACAGGTCGCCGACCGTGCGGTACGGGTCCAGCGGCAGGCCGTAAGTTTCAGACACCTCTCGGATACGCGATGCCAGATCGCCCATGGGCGGAGGGTTTTCCATCCCCAACGCAATATTTTCAGCCACGTTCAGCGCATCGAACAGCGAGAAGTGCTGGAACACCATCGCAATCCCATCCGCCCGCGCCGCGCGGGGTTCCGCAGGGGCGAAGGGCTGGCCTCGTAGCATCATAGTGCCGCTGTCTGGCTTCACCAGCCCATAGATCATCTTGACCAGCGTGGATTTCCCCGCGCCGTTCTCGCCCAGCAGCGCATGAACTTCGCCTTCGCCGATGTCGAACGACACCTGATCATTGGCCACGACGCCGGGATAGGCCTTGGTCAGCCCTTGCAGGCTTAAGAGTGGAGTGGTCACGCGCTCAGGTCCTTCTTCAACTCAGTCCGTCGGGCCGGACGCAGAAGCTGCGCGGCGACGCCAACGGCGATCATTTGCGGGTGTTTGCCCAGAGCGGGATCGCCGATTGGACAGGTGATCCGGCTGATCTGTTCAGGCGAATGCCCAAGAGCTGCCAGCCGCGACCGGAATCGCGCCCATTTCGTAGCCGAGCCGATCAGCCCCGCAAAGCGGAAATCATGCGAAAGCAGCCGGTTGCACAGTTCTAAATCCAGATTGTGTGAATAAGTCAGCACAAGATGCTCAGCATTGGGCCGTACATGGCGAACCAGCTCGGCTGGTTTGGCCACTGGAACTGTGGTGACACCTGCTGGGACCGAGGCCGGGAAGCGCTCGGGTCCTGTGTCGACCCAGGTGATCGCGATGTCGGGCAGGGGGGACAGAACGTCCACCAGCGCACGGCCTACATGACCAGCACCCCAGATCCACAGGTCCCGCGTGGGTTTGTGAACGGGTTCCACCATCCAGCCATCGATCAGCTGCGGTTCGGGGGCAATCCCCTGACCGCGCGCAGTCGCCAACAACCGTTTCACTGACAGAGGCATTTCGTCTTCAGATGCGGATCGCGCTATGATCGTGTCGTCGAGTGCTTCAACCGTCTTTGTATCAAAGACCTCGCTGAACAGTGAAACTGCGCCGCCGCAGCATTGGCCCATATCGGGTCCAAGCGCGTGATGGGTTAGACGGGTGGGGAGGGATTGGGACCGCGCGGCTTCGGCGGCCTGAAACTCCAATGTGCCGCCGCCAATCGTTCCGCTCTGGCCATCCCGCCAGACCAACATCGCGGCACCAACCTCGCGTGGGGACGATCCCTTGATTGCGGCGATGACGACCCGAGTCACCTTACCGTGGGTTCTGACCGCCTCCCTCAAAGCCTCTAGGTCGAAACCCATCAGATGCCCCCCTTCACCCGCTGAACACCGCGCCAGACTTCCTCGGCCGTGGCGGGTGCATCCAGCGCCGGATAGCTGTCGCCGCAGGCTGCGACCGCATTCGACAGGGCCAACCATGCCGAAATGCCCAGCATGAAGGGTGGCTCACCCACCGCCTTCGAGCGATAGATCGTATCCTCGCGGTTCTCGCCATCCCAAAGCGCGACGTTGAAGATATCAGGCCGGTCCGAACAGGCTGGGATTTTGTAGGTCGAGGGCGCGTGTGTGCGCAGGTTGCCCTTGCCATCCCAAACCAGTTCCTCGGTCGTCAACCAGCCTGCACCTTGCACATAGCCGCCTTCGACCTGTCCGATATCGAGCGCCGGGTTCAGCGACGCGCCTGCATCATGCAGGATATCGGTGCGCAGAATGCGGTTTTCGCCGGTTAGGGTGTCGATGGCCACCTCGGTGACGGATGCGCCATAGGCGAAGTAAAAGAACGGACGGCCCCGGCCTGCGATCCGGTCCCATTCGATCTTGGGTGTTTTGTAGAAACCGGTTGCCGACAGGCTGATGCGACCCTGATAGGCCAAAGCGGCGGCCTCAGAGAAGGTATAGCGTTCCGCACCGACCGAGACGTGACCGTCCGAGAAAGTAACAGTCGACGGGTCCGCCTGATGACGCTCGGCCAGATAGTCGGCCATCCGGTCGCGGATCGTGTCGCAGGCCGCTTTGACCGCCATGCCGTTCAGGTCACTGCCCGAAGACGCCGCGGTGGCCGATGTGTTCGGTACTTTGGCCGTGTCGGTTGCGGTGATCTTGACCATCTCCAGCGGAATGCCAAAGCGCGACGCAGCGACCTGTGCGACTTTCTGGAACAGGCCCTGACCCATCTCGGTGCCGCCATGATTCAGATGAACCGAGCCGTCCTGATACACATGCACCAACGCACCTGCTTGATTGAGGTGGGTGAGCGTGAAGGAAATCCCGAACTTGACGGGGGAAAAGGCGATGCCCTTTTTGACTACGCTATTCTCGGCATTCCACTTTTCGACGGCGGCTCTACGCGCAGCGTAGTTGCTGGATTTCAGCAGCGCTTCGGTCATGCCATGCAGTTCGAAATCGCTGACCTCCATGCCGTAGAGCGTGGTGTTGCCGCCTGCGGGCAGAGGGCGCACGGGTGCGTCGCCCATCTCAACTGCGCCCCGGCTTGTCAGGTCTTCGTGCGGATCGGGGTGACCCAGTGGTTTCTCTTCTGGCCGCGTCTCGGCGACTGTATGTGCCGGTTCATAGTAGTTCCGGCGACGCAGCTCGACCGGGTCCAGGCCCAATTCATGCGCGGCGTGATCCATGACGCGCTCGATGCCGACCATGCCCTGAGGGCCGCCGAACCCGCGATAGGCGGTGGCGGATTGGGTGTTGGTTTTCAGCCGGTGGCTCTCGATCCGAGCATTGGGCAGCAGGTAGGCGTTGTCCGAATGCAGCATCGCTCGATCGGCGACGGGCAGAGACAGGTCCTGCGCCCAGCCACAAATCGCGTGGTGTAGGAACGAGACGCCTTGAATGTGGCCGTTCTCATCAAACCCGGCTTCGTAGGAGATGCGGAAGGCATGGCGTTTGCCGGTAATGATCATGTCGTCATCACGATCATAGCGCATCTTGCAAGCCTTGCCGGTGGCGCGCGCGGCAATAGCACAAGCCACTGCTAGAGCGTTGCCTTGACTTTCCTTGCCGCCGAACCCTCCGCCCATCCGGCGGGTCTCGACCCGGACCGCGTGCATGGGAACGCCCAGCGCATCGGCTACTTTGTGCTGAATCTCGGTCGGGTGCTGGGTGGAACTGTGGACCAGCATATCCGCGCCTTCATTCGGCACGGCAAGCGCCGCTTGACCTTCGAGGTAGAAATGCTCTTGCCCGCCAAGCTCGAAGCTTCCTTCGATTATATGGGGCGCGCTAGCGATCGCGGCGTCAGCGTCGCCCTTGGAGTATATGCGGGGGCCATCCTCGAACCGGCTGTCGGCAGCCAGAGCGTCTTCGATGGTCAGGATCGGGGTGTCTTCGGCATAGTCGATCTTGCCCAACCGCGCGGCCTTGCGGGCGGCGAGATGGCTGGTGGCGACGACCAGAAACACGGGCTGACCGATATAGTGCACCGTTCCATCCGACAGTAGTGGCTCGTCGTGGATCGAGGGCGAGACATCGTTGGCGAAGGGCAGATCCTCGGCCGTCACCACCTGCATCACGCCATCCGCAGCTTTCACGGCCGACAGGTCCATCGCGTTGATCGTGCCTTTGGCAATCGGGCTCAGACCAAAGGCCAGATGGAGGGTGCCTTTCGGCGTCGGGATGTCATCCACATAGCGTGCAACACCGGCCACATGCAGAGGGGCCGCGTCGTGGGGGAGGGGTTTGGTCACGCTCATGCCGTCACCTTCAGCACGTCGGTCACTTCGCCCTGATCTTCCAGGAAATACCGTTCCAGCATCGCTTTGGCGGTCTCCAGACGATAGGTGGCCGAGGCGCGCATGTCCGTGAGTGGTGAATAATCGTCCGCAAAGCTGGGCAGCGCGGCGTCAATCACCGCGCGCGACCAGGGTTTGCCGATCAGTGCGGCCTCGACATGGGTTGCCCGTTTCGGAGTTCCTGCCATGCCACCAAACGCAATACGTGCCTGCGTTACGGTGCCGTCCGTAACGGTGATATTGAAACAGCCGCACACGGCCGAGATGTCCTGATCGAACCGTTTGCTGAGTTTGTATGCCTTGAGCCTGTCGGGCTGACGCGGGAAGCTCACGGCCTCGACGAACTCGCCAGGGGCACGGTCTTGCTTGCTGTATTCGATGAAGAAATCCTCAAGCGGGATCGAGCGCCGTTCGCCGCTCTTGCGCAGATGCAAAGTTGCACCCAAAGCGATCAGGGCGGGCGGGTTGTCCCCGATGGGTGAGCCATTGGCGATATTGCCGCCGACGGTCGCTGCGTGGCGGACCTGAACGCTGGCATAGCGCCGGATCATCTCGGCGTAAGAGGGGTGGATGTCGGCAAGCGCGTCACCCATGCGGTTCATATCGACCATTGCTCCGAAACGGATGTCGTCATCGGTGAAGGTGATCTGTTTCAGGTCGTCGCAGCGGCTGAGAAAGATCACCGGGTCGAGATCGCGCAACTGCTTAGTGACCCAGAGGCCAACATCGGTGGCCCCCGCGATCAGGGTCGCGTTGGGGTGCCGTGCATAGACTTCCGCCAATTCGTCGGATGACGTGGGGAGCAAGGGGGGCTCTGCCCCCCGGCCTGCGGCCTCCCCCCGAGGTATTTTTGAACAAGATAAGGACTGGTCGTCGGTGATCCATTCCGGGGTCGGTTGGGATTCGGCGGCTTGGGCGGCGCGGATGATCGGGGCATAGCCGGTGCAGCGGCACAGGTTCCCGGCCAGTTGCGTGTCGTGGTCCGTGGCGCCGGTGGCGTGACTTGTGACCATGGACATCACAAAGCCCGGCGTACAGAAGCCGCATTGCGAGCCATGCAGGTCGACCATGGCCTGTTGCACCGGGTGCGTCTCGCCGTTCGGGCCGCTTGCCCCTTCGACGGTGCGGACCGCTTTGCCGTGCAACTGGGGCAGGAACAGAATGCAGGAATTCAGCGCCTTGTGGCCATCCGCATCCGTCACCATGACGGTGCAGGCGCCGCAATCACCTTCGTTGCAGCCCTCTTTGGTGCCGGTCAGGTCGCGATCTTCGCGCAGCCAGTCCAGCAGGGTGGCTGTCGGATCGACATCCTCCAGTTCCACTGTCTCTCCGTTCAGAAGAAACGTGATCGTCATACGAGAAACCCGTCGCCTTACCCGGTTGCGCCCTTTCGGCCCTCCTTCGATGCGACGTAGAAAGAGTGGCGGGCGAGTAGCTTGCCGTATGATGTTAGAAACAGCGTGGCTTATCTGGCAAGAAAAACTGCCTATATAATGTACCATTGCAGCCGAACAGTGTGAAAACATCGGTGTTCGGTAGTGCTCAGCCCGTTGAAATTAAATTGTTTTCTGAACTGAACTTGCCGCCATCCCCGAAGCACCTTCTGAAAAAGCCGAATAATCCGCGCTGATTTTTTAGGCATCCCAAAGCGTCGGTTCCCGCTTTTGTGCGACTGCTGGCTGCGATAGCGTAGAGGGTATGAGCAGTACCCCTCGATTCATTCATCTCCGCGTTCACACCGAATATTCTCTGCTGGAAGGGGCCGTGCGGCTGAAAAAGCTGCCCGCCTTGTGCGAGAAAATGGAGATGCCCGCGGTCGCCGTCACTGACACGAACAGCATGTTCTCGGCTTTGGAGTTTTCCGTCTCGGCCAGCGGGGCCGGGATACAACCGATCATGGGCTGTCAGGTCGATCTAACCTACCTGCAGGCGCAGCCAGGCGAGAAGCCCAAGGCGCCCGCACCGCTGGTGTTGCTGGCGCAATCCGAAGCGGGGTATGAGAACCTGATGAAGCTCAGTTCTTGTCTATACGTGGACAAGGGCGGGCAGTTGCCACAGGTGACGTTGGACGAGCTGGCAGAGCGGGCTGACGGCCTGATCTGCCTGACCGGTGGCCCTGATGGGCCGGTGGGCAGGCTGTTGCAGCAAGGGCAGCGCCCTGCGGCTGAGGTTCTGGTAGACCGGCTTGTGGGGATGTTCCCAGGCCGTTTGTATGTCGAATTGCAGCGCCATCCCGGCGAAGATGGCCAGCCCGAGGCCGAACGCCTGACCGAACGTGGCCATGTGGAAATGGCTTACGCCAAGAAGCTGCCATTGGTGGCCACCAACGATGTCTACTTCCCGACCTCGGACATGTATGAGGCGCATGATGCGCTGATCTGTATCGCTGAGGGCGCTTATGTTGATCAGCAAGAAGGCCGCCGTCGCCTGACAGCGCAGCATTATTTCAAGTCGCAACAAGAAATGACGACTCTGTTCGCCGATCTGCCTGAGGCCATCGAAAATACAGTTGAGATCGCAAAGCGCTGCGCCTTCATGGCGTATCGCCGCGATCCGATCCTGCCGAAATTCGCGGATGATGAGGTGGCCGAACTGCGCCGCATTGCCAATGAAGGCTTGCAGAAACGTCTGGCTGTGATCCCCCATGCGGTGACGCCTGAGGAATATCAGAAACGGCTGGATTTCGAGCTGGACATCATCGAAGGCATGGGTTTTCCGGGCTACTTCCTGATCGTTGCTGATTTCATCCAATGGGCCAAGGACCACGACATTCCGGTGGGGCCAGGGCGGGGCTCGGGCGCGGGCTCATTGGTGGCCTATGCGCTAACGATCACCGACCTTGACCCGCTGCGCTATTCACTGCTGTTCGAGCGGTTCCTGAACCCCGAGCGGGTCTCGATGCCGGACTTCGATATCGATTTCTGCATGGACCGGCGCGAAGAGGTGATCCGCTATGTGCAGCAGAAATACGGCCGCGACAAGGTGGGGCAGATCATCACTTTTGGTGCATTGCTGTCGAAAGCTGCCGTACGTGACATCGGGCGGGTTTTGCAGATGCCGTATGGGCAGGTCGACCGGCTGTCCAAGATGATCCCGGTCGAAGGAGTCAAACCCGTCTCCATCGAAAAGGCCCTGAAGGACGAACCGCGCTTGCGCGAAGAGGCGCGCAGCGAGGAGGTCGTGGACCGCCTGCTGAATTACGGCCAGCAGGTCGAAGGGCTTTTGCGCAACGCCTCGACCCACGCTGCGGGGGTCGTGATCGGAGATCGGTCTTTGGACGCGCTGGTGCCGCTTTATCAGGATCCGCGTTCGGATATGCCGGCCACCCAATTCAACATGAAATGGGTGGAACAGGCCGGGCTGGTGAAGTTTGACTTTCTGGGTTTGAAAACGCTGACCGTGATCCAGAACGCGATGGATTTGATCTTCAAATCCGGGCGGGATTTGCACATCGCGCCGGATGGCACGGAATTGTACGAGCCGGCGGAAGGAGCCGTGAATCAGATCAACGCGATCCCGCTGGATGATGAGGCGACGTACAAGCTCTACTCCGCAGCCAAGACGGTGGCGGTGTTCCAGGTGGAATCCTCGGGCATGATGGACGCGCTGAAGCGGATGAAACCGGACTGTATCGAGGACATCATCGCCCTTGTCGCGCTGTATCGCCCTGGCCCGATGGAGAACATCCCCAAGTTCTGTGAGGTCAAGAACAAACTCAGTGAACGGGACACGCTGCACCCGTCGATTGATCATATCCTGGACGAAACCCAAGGCATCATCGTCTACCAGGAACAGGTGATGCAGATCGCGCAGGAAATGGCGGGCTACAGCCTTGGCGGCGCGGACTTGTTGCGGCGCGCGATGGGTAAGAAAATCCAAGAAGCGATGGATGCCGAGCGGCCCAAATTCCTCAAAGGTGCCGCCGAGAATAACGTGGATGAGGCCAAGGCGACCGAGGTTTGGAACCTGCTGGACAAGTTTGCCAACTATGGCTTCAACAAATCCCACGCCGCCGCCTATGCGGTGGTCAGCTATCAGACAGGCTGGCTGAAGGCGAACCATCCGGTTGAGTTCATGGCCGGTGTCATGAACTGCGATATCCATCTGACCGATAAACTGGCCGTTTATTTCGAAGAGGTCCGCAAGGGGTTGGAACTGCCTTATGTGCCGCCCTGCGTGAACCGGTCTCAGGCGACCTTCGATGTTGTGGATGGGCATCTGGTTTATGCGCTGGGCGCGCTAAAAAACGTGGGCGTGGAGGCGATGAACCTGGTGGTCGAAGGACGGGGCGAGAAACCGTTCGTGAACCTGTTTGATTTTGCCCGCCGGGTCGATTTGAAACGGGTTGGCAAACGCCCGCTTGAAATGCTGGCGCGCGCCGGGGCCTTCGATGAGCTTGATAAAAACCGCCGCCGCGTGTTCGAAAGCCTGGATCCGTTGGTGCAGTATTCTGCGGCGATCCACGAACAGAAGAACTCGAACCAGGTTTCGCTGTTTGGTGAGGCGGGGGATGACTTGCCCGAACCGCGCTTGTCACCCACGCCCGATTGGTTGCCTGCGGAACGCTTGAGTGAAGAATTCAAGGCGATTGGCTTCTACCTCTCGGGCCATCCGCTGGATGACTACATGCCAGCATTGAAACGCAAGCAGGTACTAACCTTGGATGAGGTGATGGAAAAAGCGCGCTCGGGGCCGTTGATCGCCAAAATGGCGGGTGTTGTTGCCGGGCGGCAGGAACGGAAATCTGCGCGCGGCAATCGCTTTGCTTTTGCTCAATTGTCTGACCCGACCGGGGCCTATGAGATCACGCTTTTCTCCGACACGCTGGAAAAATGCCGCGAGTTTCTGGAAACCGGGGCGCAAGTGGTGCTGACAGCCGAAGCGACGATGGAGGCCGATCAGTTGAAGCTGCTGGGCAGGTCTGTTGGGCCAGTCGACTCTGTCGTGGCCGATGCTGGTGCAACCGGGTTGCGTATCTTCGTGGATCAGCCTCAGGTGTTGCCCACTGTTGCCAAAGTGCTTGAGGATGCAGCAAGCGCAGCCAAAGGGGCCACGAAGGGGCCAATTCAACTGTGCCTTCTGGATCCCGGCCTGCCGGGCGAAGTTGAAATGGACCTGGGGCAGGTTTTCCCGATCAATCCACAGATCAAAGGCGCGATCAAATCCCTGGAAGGCGTGATGTCAGTCGAGGAATTCTGACCTCGGCTTTTGTTGCCAGAGAAGACCCGCCCCGCTAGGCTGAATTGCAGATTGATTTTGAAGTTATACAGGAGGGCATACTCATGGCGGTTTCAGGCCTGATGATTCGATCACTTGCACTGGCAGTTGTGGCGTCGCTGGCGCTGGCTTCGACTGCAGTGGCGGATGATAAGAAGAAGAAAAAGAACACCATCGAAGGCGCCTTGATCGGCGCGGGCGTTGGCGCGTTGCTGGGTGATGGCAAGGGCGCGGCGATTGGTGGCGTGGCCGGGGCCTTCATCGGGCATAACTGGAAATGAGAGCTATGCGTTTGAACCTATCAAAGTACGTGTTGGCCAGCTTTTGCTTGTCTTTGCCGTGTATGACCCTTGCCGACGAAGCTGCTGAACAGATGGTGCAGGATGCGCTGCCTCTGATGTATCATACCTGCGCCACGGTAGTGGAAGAGGCTGATGGCGATGAGACGATTATTTACGGGATCGTCGAAAAGATGACAGCCCTGTCGATCTATAACCGTCAGATCAATATCAACGATCACACCGGTTCGGATGAGGACAAAGCCCAGCTGCGAGAGGCGTTCATCGCCGCTTTGAGAGAGGGATGTGCCGAGGATAAGGATGCCTTGCTCGGCGGCGTGGTCGATAATGCGGTGAAGACGACGTTGGGGTTGTGATCCCAGGGTTGGTTACTCAGTCGGGAGTCCGCAAGGCAGGCAGGCCCACGCCTGTACTATCGAAACCACCATCTGATGCAATCACTTGACCTGTCACATAGCTGGCTCTGTCTGAGCATAGGAAAAAGATCACCTGCGCGATCTCGTCTTCTGAGCCGTAGCGGTTCAGTGGTATGGCGTCATGATAGGCAGCGATGATTTCGGGCGTGTGAACGGCCATGGCAAGCTTGGTGCGGACCGGACCAGGACAGACGCAGTTGGCGCGAATGCCATATTCGCCCAATTCAGCGGCTTGCTGCTTGGTCAGATGGATCACGCCGGCCTTTGAGGTTCCGTAAGCAACGCGCAGGGTGCTGGCCCGCAGGCCCGAGATTGACGCGATGTTGACGATTGCGCCTCGACTTTCTTTCAGTGCGGGTATCGCGGCCTGAGACACCAAAAAGACCCCGTCCAGATTTGTTTCCATAACCCGGCGCCACATCTCAAAGCCGTGTTGTTCGATCGGTCCGAAATCCGCAACCCCGGCATTATTCACCACGGCGTCTATTCGACCGAATTCCGCCATGACGGTTTGTATCATATCGTCGACCTGATCGGGGTCCGAAATATCGGCAACAATGGGCATTGCGCCCTCAAGATCGCGTGCTGCCAGAGCCAATGTTTCTGCGTCCCGGTCGATCATCGCAACATTCCACCCGTCCGCCAGAAACAGTTTGGTGGTTGCCAGACCGATGCCACGTGCGGCACCCGTTACCAACGCGAGTTTCTGTACCATGGGGTCTCTCCTGTCAGTGAAGCGCGGCGGGTTCATTGGGATGTGGGCAAGCGCACTGTTTGACGCTCAATCAAGGGTCAATAATGCGGGGGCCGCTCATCTCCGAACACGACCCCACCCGAGCCTTCCTGTGCTCGTTCCGCCTCGCGCTGTAACAGCATCTCAACCCGTCTTGTCAGGCGGTCGATCTCGCTTTGCTGCCGGGTGACAACCGTATTCAACTCCTCAACCGTGCGCGACAGATGGGCGATCTGTTCTTCCAGATGCTGCATTGTGGTCTCCTTCGGGGTTGGTCATAGCCCTCCGCAAGACCCAATGCCAGCGAAACCCCGCCTTGCCCCGATGCGGGCCATGAGATAGACCGCGCGCGGAACACTATGCCCCAAGGACGCCCCACATGGCCAAGCCCAAGAAACAGCCCCGCCCCAAGGCCGTAACGCCAAAAGGGTTCCGTGACTATTTCGGCGAGGAAGTCACGCAGCGCACCGAGATGCTGCGGACGATTGCGGGCGTGTATCATCGTTACGGGTTCGACGCCTTGGAGAGCAGCGCGGTTGAGACGGTTGAGGCGCTGGGCAAGTTTCTTCCGGATGTGGATCGCCCGAATGAGGGCGTGTTCGCGTGGCAGGAGTTCGAGGAGGGCGGCAAGGGCGATTGGATGGCCCTGCGCTATGACCTGACCGCGCCTTTGGCCCGGGTCTATGCACAGCATCGTAACGACCTGCCCACGCCCTATCGCCGTTACGCGATGGGTCCGGTTTGGCGCAACGAAAAGCCGGGGCCGGGGCGGTATCGTCAGTTTTATCAGTGCGATGCGGATACGGTTGGCACGGCTTCGATGGCCGCAGATGCCGAGATCTGTGCGATGCTGTCGGATACGTTGGAAGAAGTCGGCATCCCACGCAGCGACTATCTGGTGCGCGTGAACAATCGCAAGGTGCTGAACGGTGTGCTGGAGGCGATGGGATTGGGCGAAGATGTTACTGCCCGCGACAATGTCCTGCGCACCATCGACAAGTTCGACAAGGTGGGGGAGGCCGGCGTCCGCGAGCTGCTGACCAAAGGGCGACTGGATGCCTCTGGTGCGTTTATTGATGGTGTAGGTCTCAGCGAAGATCAGGCTGAGCCGGTCATTGCCTTCCTGACGTCCAAAGCTGCGGATACGTCCGGTACGCTGGCCAACTTGCGCGCCGCTGTTGGCGACAGCAAGATCGGTGCAGACGGTATTGCCGAACTGGAACAGATTGGTGCGCTGCTGGATGCAGGCGGTTATGGGTCTGACCGGATTGAGATCGACCCATCAGTTGTACGCGGTCTCGGCTACTACACCGGACCAGTCTACGAGGCTGAGCTGACTTTCGAAATTTTCGACGAAAAAGGCCGCAAGCGTCAGTTCGGCTCGGTCTCGGGCGGCGGTCGTTACGACGATCTGGTCAAGCGGTTCACCGGGCAGGAAGTGCCTGCGACCGGAATCTCAATTGGTGTTGATCGACTGCTGGCCGCCCTGCGTGAAAAAGGCCGCCTGAGCGCGCAGGCCAAAGGTCCGGTGGTTGTAACCGTCATGGATCGCGACCGCATGGCCGACTATCAGGCGATGGTTGCCGAACTGCGAAACGCGGGTATCCGGGCCGAAGTCTACCTGGGCAACCTCAAGAACTTCGGCAACCAGTTGAAATATGCGGACAAGCGGAACTCGCCCATTGCAGTGATCGAAGGCGGCGACGAAAAGGCCAATGGGATCGTCCAGATCAAGGACCTGATCCTGGGGGCCAAGATCGCCGAAAGCGCCACGCTGGAGGAATGGAAAGAGCGCCCCAGCCAGTTCGAAGTGCCGCGTACTGATCTGGTCGCCAAGGTGCGTGAAATTTTGGACAGTCAGGACTGACCCATGGCCAACCGTTCCCAGATACAGGCCCGCGCTGCGATGATGCGTGTCCGTTTTGAGGCTGCGGGCGCTCAGGTGGTGGATACGCCTCTGTTGCAACCGGCAGACACGCTGCTGGACCTTTACGGTGAGGATATTCGCGGACGCGCTTACATCACTTCGGATGCGCTGCGGGGCGAACAGATGTTGCGCCCGGACTTTACCTTGCCGGTGGTGCAAATGCACATGCGCGACGGCGCTGAACCTGCGCGGTATACCTATTCGGGTGAAGTGTTTCGCCGTCAGGAGCATGATCCGGATCGATCCAATGAATATATTCAGGTCGGCTATGAGGTGTTTGACCGCAACGATCCGGCCGGGGCGGATGCCGAGGTGTTCTCGCTTATCGCTTTGCAATTGCGCGGGTTGCCTTTGCGGGCTGCGACCGGGGATATCGGGATACTGATTGCCGCCGTCGAAGGGTTACGCACAACAGACCGCCGAAAGGCGGCGTTGATGCGCCATCTGTGGCGGCCGCGCCGGTTCCGCGCTCTGCTGGATCGGTACGCGGGCCGCAAGTCTGGGTCTGAAGGGCGCGATGCTCTGCTAGATTCCACTGACCCGCTGTCGTTCGATTTTCCGATGATCGGCAAGCGCCGAGCGCCAGAGATTGCCGAACGGATCGAAGCGCTGCGCGAGGATCGCAATGCGCCGCCCATTTCTGACAATGAGTTGGTGGGGCTGGAAACCCTGTTGAATGTGCGCGAGACGATGCCTTTTGCGCTGGAACAGCTGCGGGATGTGGCGGTCGATCTGCCGCAGATCACCCCGGCGCTGGACCGACTTGAGGCGCGGATTGCAGCCCTGCAGGCGCGCGGCGTGGATGTCGAACGGCTGGATTTCGAGGCGTCCTATGGCCGGACATCGATGGAATACTACGATGGGTTTGTTTTTGGCTTCTATGCCGAGGGTCGACCTGATCTGCCGCCGATTGCCACGGGCGGGCGCTATGATGCGCTGACACGGCAATTGGGTGACGGGTCTGAGATCCCCGCAATTGGTGGCGTGATCCGACCCGACCTGATGCTGGACATCGAGGAGGCCGCGCAATGAGTGTAAAGCTGGGCGTGCCCTCGAAGGGCCGGTTGATGGACAAGACATTCTCGTGGTTCAAAAAGCGCGGCATTACCCTGTCGCGCAGTGGATCGGATCGGGAATATGCCGGAACGGTAGGTGGTATCGAAGGGGTTTCTCTGATCCTACTCTCTGCCGGTGAAATCCCGCGCGAACTGGCTTCGGGCCGTATTCATCTAGGCGTGACCGGCAACGATCTGGTGCAAGAAAAGCTGCCGCGCTGGGAACAGCAGGTTGCTGAGGTTTCAGCGCTGGGCTTTGGCCGGGCCGATCTGATCATTGCGACGCCTGCCTGCTGGGTCGATGTAGATACGTTGGATGATCTGGACGCGGCGGCAGCCGCATTCCGTAAGGTACATGGGCACCGGCTGCGGATCGCCACCAAATTCCACCGGCTGGTGCGCGAGTTTCTTACCGATGCGGGCGTCGCGGATTACACTCTGGTTGATAGTCAGGGCGCGACCGAAGGCACGGTGATGAACGAAACCGCTGAAGCAATCGCCGATATCACCTCCACCGGAGAAACACTGCGGGCCAACCACCTCAAGGTTCTGTCGGATGGGTTGATCTTGCAATCGCAGGCGACGTTGTGGCGTAGCCGGGTGGCCAAGCTTGATGCGGCCGACAAAGCGGTTCTGAGCGAATTGCTGGAGCGGTTGCAGTAACTACAGAACGCCGATTTCAGCCAGCGCGCGGTTCAGATCGTCGGGCAGGGCGTCCTCCTGCGCGCGGTTTTTGGGTAGGTCGGCGGGTGTGTCTTCCGGTTTGAGATAACGCCAGCCTTGAAACGGACGTTTCAGGGCGTTTTGGGTGCGATGTACCTCGGGGTCCAGCACTATGGCGCAGCGACGGATACCATCCTCGCCGCGCACTTCATCCAGCCGAAGGATACGTTGGCGGCACTGAACGACACCCTTGATGACCCAGTAGATGGACCCACCGTTCAGAATCTCGGCTTCACGCTTGGGCCACATACGCGTGACATGGCGCGGGCAGCCATCCTCGTACAGCGGTTTGCGACTGTCCTGCCAGGCCTGCAACGTGTCCACGCTTTCAGAGCCAACCGAAAGTTTTATGAGATTTACATACTTATCCACAATTTGCCCACCGAGTCTTCCAGAAGGAATTCGTTAAGATGGTAGGGTTAACCACCCAAATCATCAAGTTATGGTAGCGCTTTGTGATGAAAATGGTCTATCTTGTATGCCTCTTAGCTAAGTAGGAATCACCAATGAGCCGCTTTGCCGCCCCCATCGCCGAGCAAATCTGGGATATGAAATACCGCTTTAAACAAGCGGATGGCACGCCCATCGATCAGACGGTCGAAGACAGCTGGCGGCGCATCGCCCGCGATCTGGCCCGGGTGGAAAAAGACCCCGCGCAATGGGAAGGCAAGTTCTACGAGGCGCTGGAGGATTTCAAATATCTGCCCGCCGGCCGCATCACTGCTGGGGCAGGCACCGCGCGTCAGGTGACCCTGTTCAACTGCTTTGTCATGGGCACGATACCGGACAGCATGGGCGGTATCTTCGACATGCTGAGAGAGGCGGCCCTGACAATGCAGCAGGGTGGCGGGATCGGCTATGATTTCTCGACCATTCGTCCGCGCGGTGCGGATGTGCATGGGGTGGCTGCGGATGCCTCTGGCCCGCTGTCATTCATGGATGTCTGGGATGCTATGTGCCGGACCATCATGTCTGCAGGCTCGCGCCGTGGGGCGATGATGGCCACCATGCGGTGCGATCATCCGGATATTGAGCAGTTCATCACCGCCAAATCTGACCCCGCGCGCTTGCGCATGTTCAATATGTCCGTGCTGGTGACTGATCCCTTCATGGAAGCCGTCAAGGCCGATGGACCATGGGAGTTGGTGTTCGATGGCAAGGTCTATCATACCGTGCAGGCGCGTGATCTGTGGAACAAGATCATGCAGGCCACATATGACTATGCCGAGCCCGGTGTCATCTTCATCGACCGGATCAATCAGGCCAATAACCTAAGCTATGTTGAAACCATCGCGGCAACCAACCCCTGTGGTGAACAGCCATTGCCGCCGTATGGGGCTTGTCTGCTGGGTTCGGTCAATCTGGCCCGATTGGTGGCGGAGCCGTTTGAGGACGCAGCGCATCTGGATGAAGCAGCCCTGCAAGAGTTGGTCGCCACCGCTGTCCGCATGATGGACAACGTGGTGGACGCATCGAAGTTTCCATTGGTCGAGCAAGAGGCTGAAGCGCAGGATAAACGCCGCATCGGATTGGGCGTCACCGGGTTGGCCGATGCGCTTCTGATGCTGGGCCTGCGCTATGGCTCGGACGAGGCGGCGCGACAGACCGAACGCTGGTTGCACGCGATCGCCCGCGCCGCGTATCTGGCGTCGGTCGACTTGGCAAAGGAAAAAGGGGCGTTCCCCCTGTTCGATGCCGAGAAGTATCTGGCCAGTGGTACGATGCAGCAGATGGACGCAGATGTGCGGGATGCGATCCGCGAACACGGAATCCGTAACGCGCTGCTGACCTCGATTGCGCCGACGGGGACGATTTCTCTTTACGCTGGCAACGTGTCGTCAGGGATCGAACCGGTCTTTGCCTATGCCTACACCCGCAAGGTGCTGCAGAAAGATGGCTCGCGTACCGAGGAAGAAGTGGTGGACTATGCCGTCCAGATGTGGCGCGACAAGTTTGGTGATACCGAACTGCCGGATTACTTCGTCAACGCGCAGACTCTGTCGCCGTCTGATCATGTGAAAATGCAGGCGGCGGCGCAGAAATGGATCGACAGTTCAATTTCCAAGACGATCAACTGCCCGGAAGATATCAGCTTTGACGCGTTCAAGGACGTGTACATGCAGGCCTGGGATCAGGGTTGCAAAGGCTGCACCACCTATCGGCCCAACGACGTGACTGGCTCGGTCCTGACCGTGTCAGAGAGTGACGATAAGGCACCAGGCGAGAGCGCCAGCGCACCGCATGAGGTGGATGGCGGCGATGTGATTTACATGTCCGAGCCACTGGACCGCCCGCAATCTCTGGAAGGGTCGACCTACAAGCTAAAATGGCCGGACAGCGAACACGCGATCTATCTGACGATCAACGACATCGTAATCGCAGGCCGCCGCCGGCCGTTTGAGGTGTTCATCAACTCGAAGAATATGGAGCACTACGCCTGGACCCTTGCCCTGACTCGAATGATCTCGGCCGTGTTCCGCCGAGGCGGGGATGTGTCATTCGTTGTGGAAGAGTTAAAGGCCGTCTTCGATCCCCGTGGCGGGGCCTGGGTGAAAGGCAAGTATATCCCTTCGATTTTGGCCGCTATTGGCGGTGTCATCGAACAGCATATGGTCAATATCGGCTTTCTGGAAGGCGAGGGGATGGGGCTGAAATCCGACCCTCAGGCGCAGGTTGTCAACATGGATGCCCCACGCGGCAAGGCCTGCCCTTCTTGCGGGCAGTTTGACATGGTGATGATTGAGGGGTGCATGACCTGCAGAAGTTGCGGGCACTCCAAATGCGGATAGGCTGTGCAGAAGCCAACCATCGAGCGACGTGTCACGCGACATGAGCTAAGCGGCCCAATAAGACTGTCTTAGCGGGTGGTTATCAGAAACGGCGGCAGCGTTCTTCAAAAGCTGTTTGAATCTCTCGCAGGGACCAATCCTTCTCAGGCAGGCAGCGAGATATCTTGCGATTCAGTTGTCCTCAATCCGCCGATCTTCATCAAAAGATCGACTATCGCGTCCACCCCCTGCCTATGACGAAGCGATGAAAATAAAAAGGGTCGCCCGTTGCGCATTCTGTTGGCATCCCGCTCCATTACGTCCAGCGACGCGCCAACATGAGGGGCAAGGTCGGTTTTATTGATCACCAAGATGTCTGACTTTGTAATCGCGGGGCCACCTTTGCGGGGGATCTCTTCGCCAGCGGCAACGTCGATGACATAAATGGTCAGATCTGCAAGCTCCGGGCTGAACGTGGCTGAAAGATTGTCTCCTCCACTTTCGATCAAGACCACGTCGAGATCAGGATGACGTGTTCGCATTTCGGCAACGGCCGCCAGATTGATCGAGGCATCCTCGCGGATCGCCGTATGCGGACAACCGCCTGTTTCAACACCGATGATCCGATCCCGTGGCAAGACCTGCATGCGCATCAGCGCTTCGGCATCTTCCTGAGTGTAGATGTCATTGGTGATGACGCCGATTGAACAAACATCACGCAGTGCTTCGGATAGGGCGGCGGTCAAAGTGGTCTTGCCAGCGCCAACAGGGCCGCCAATCCCAACCCGCAAAGGGCCATTCATCTGAGTCATGTGCGAAACATCCTTGAATATTGGGTTTCATGTGTCATCGACGCGATGTCCGACAGAAACGCGGTTGAGGTCAGCTGGTCCAAGCCAGCCAAGTATGCATTCTGGGCGATCTGTTCACAAAGTGGTGTCAGGTCGCGGATCAGCCTTTGTGCATCCGTCTGACCCAGAGGCACCAGCCGCGTCGCGCAAGCGACCAGATTGCTGGCGAAAGCCTGCAGAAACATTTTGGCTGTTAGCAGGACCGGCAGGGCCTGCAAATGTGCGGCGCGTCCAACCGCAACAGGGTAGGAGAGTTGGGTAAGCTCTACAGCCCACACGTCGCCTGTTACTTGCCCGAATGCCTGACCCAGCAGATCGGTTTCCATGACCCGTTCGGACGATGCGCAAAAGGCCCGGGCCATCGAATCGATATCATCCAACGCGTCGACGTCTTGCGCGTTGTAGGCCGCAAAAAGGAACAAGGCATCGTTCCAACCAGACCCATGTTCCAGCACATCCCAAATCCAGGCCTTGGCATCCTGCGCAGATGCAACGGTGCCAGCGTCGATGGCAGCCTCCAATCCATGCGAATAGGCAAAGCCGCCTACTGGATAGGCAGGGGATAGCCATTGGGTCAGCGTCAGGATATCGGCGTCAGTGGGCGTGGCCATGTGTCCTGCCATGACCATAGGCCCCACCTTCGGGGGTAAAGGGTTCTCGCACTTCTCGCACCGTTGCGCCGATTTTTAGCAACATGTCGCGGATAACGTGATCGATCTGGATCAGCAGACGTTCGGCTTCGATCTGACAGGGTGTATGGCGATTGCCAATATGCCATGCAATGCGCGCCAGGTCCGGGGCTGTAACCTCCAGCAGGGCTTCGGGTGCCGCCTGTATTTTCACTTGGCGACCATCGTCCAGAACCAGCGCGCCGCCATGGTTCAGAGAGGTGGTCTGTGCCAGATCCACCAGAACTTGCATACCGCTTTCGCAGGTCAGCATTTTACGGCGCAAGAACCTGTCGTCATATGTCAGCGACAGTTCATCATTGGGATCACCGTGAAGATGATCCGAATATCGGTGGGCAGTGCAGAACAGGGCGGTCATAGAAACGCCCTATCTGCAGTTGCGGTGTTCAGCGCCAGACGGAGTCCGAAAAGACGTGATACACGATTTGGTCGCGAGAGATGCCGCGCTTTTTCAAAGCTTCGTCGCTGAGCGATTGCAGAAACTCGATTTGCTTCGAGCGTGATCGCGCTTCGGCCAAGGCTATCATCCCGTTGTAAAATGCCTCGCCAACAGAGCGGAAGAAGCCAGCAATCGAAAAGCCAGTGCGTGGGTTGGTTGTTGAATGTGCCATCAGGACCTCCAGTAAACTGGTCTAAGTTGGTCCTCCCTTGGTTTTCATACTTGGTCATTTCGTCCTCGGTGAGTAGAGGGCCTTTCGTCATGGCCGCGTTGCATATGCTGCATTGCAGCACAAATATTGATCAGAATAAAAAGTATCGCTGTGCCATAGGTAGAACTTCGGCCGGCTGGCAGATCAGCAACTCGCCATCTGCGCGGACCTCGTAGGTTTCCGGATCGACTTCGACATGCGGGGTCGCGTTGTTTAGCAGAAGATCCTGTTTGCTGATCTCCCGCGTGTTTTGAACGGCGACGGTTTGCTTTGCCAATCCCAGCGTATCGCCAATCCCGTCGGCCTGAGCGGCTTGAGAGACGAAGGTGATGGCGGAGTTTTCGACCGAGCGGCCATAAGCCCCGAACATAGGGCGGCTGTAAACTGGCTGCGGTGTCGGGATCGAAGCATTGGGATCGCCCATCTGCGCACACGCAATGGTGCCGCCCAGCAATACCATCTCGGGCTTCACGCCAAAGAAGGCCGGGTTCCATAGCACCAGATCGGCGCGTTTGCCTTCTTCGATACTGCCGATCTCGTGGCTCAGACCGTGCGCAATGGCCGGGTTGATCGTGTATTTCGCGATGTAGCGCCGGACACGCAAGTTGTCGTTAGCGCCCGTTTCTTCTGACAGGCGACCGCGTTGCTTTTTCATCTTGTCGGCGGTTTGCCAGGTGCGGATCAGAACTTCTCCGACCCGGCCCATGGCTTGGCTGTCCGAGGCGATGATGCTGAAGGCGCCGATGTCATGCAGAATATCCTCGGCGGCGATGGTCTCGCGCCGGATGCGACTTTCGGCAAAGGCCACATCTTCAGGGATGGATTTGTCGAGGTGATGGCAAACCATCAACATATCCAGATGTTCCTCGACCGTGTTCACAGTGAACGGGCGCGTGGGGTTGGTGGATGAGGGCAGAACGTGGTTCTCGCCGCAGATCTTGATAATATCTGGTGCGTGACCCCCACCTGCGCCTTCGGTGTGGAAAGCGTGGATCGTGCGACCTTTCATGGCGGCCACTGTGTTTTCGACAAAACCCGATTCATTGAGCGTATCGGTGTGGATCATCACCTGCACGTCCATCGCATCCGCGACCGAGAGGCAGCAGTCGATCGCGGCAGGGGTTGTTCCCCAATCCTCATGTAGTTTCAGCGCACAAGCCCCGGCTTTGACCTGTTCCTCAAGAGCGGCGGGTAGAGAAGCGTTGCCTTTGCCCGCAAATGCCAGGTTCATGGGAAACGCATCTGCTGCTTGCAGCATCCGTCCGATGTGCCAGGGGCCGGGCGTACAAGTCGTGGCCAATGTGCCATGTGCCGGACCGGTGCCGCCGCCCAGCATCGTAGTCAGGCCAGAATGCAGCGCGTCTTCAATCTGTTGCGGGCAGATGAAATGGATGTGGCTGTCGAATCCGCCTGCTGTTAGGATGCGCCCCTCGCCAGCAATGGCTTCGGTCCCCGGGCCGATGATGATATCGACGCCCGGCTGCGTATCCGGGTTTCCTGCCTTTCCGATCTTTTCGATGCGCCCGTCTTTGAGGCCCACATCCGCCTTGTAGATGCCCGAGTGGTCGACGATCAAAGCATTGGTGATGACCGTATCCACGGCCCCCGCAGCGCGCGTAACCTGAGATTGCCCCATCCCGTCGCGGATCACCTTACCTCCGCCGAACTTGACCTGTTCTCCGTAGAGCAGCGCGTTGTCACCGGTCCCTCCGGTCGCGGCTGCGCCGGCACGCTCGGCGGTCAGGTCGCGTTCGACTTCGATCACCAGATCGGTATCAGCCAGCCGCAGTTTGTCGCCGGTGGTGGGGCCGAACATGGCGGCATAGTCAGAGCGTTTGATTGTTGCGGGCATTAAAGCGATCCCATGACTTTTTGGTTGAACCCATAGATCTCCCGCGCTCCCCCGACAGGGATCAGCGAAACCTCGCGCGATTGACCCGGTTCGAACCGCACGGCGGTGCCTGGGGCGATGTCCAGGCGCATCCCGTGCGCGGCTGCCCGGTCGAAGTCGAGCGCTGGGTTGGTCTCGGCGAAATGATAGTGCGAGCCGACCTGAACCGGTCGGTCACCAGTATTGGCCACCATCAGTGTCAGCGCCGTTGCGCTTGCGTTCAGGGTAATCTGGCCTTCGGCCGGGAACAGCTCGCCGGGGATCATTTGTTCAGCTTTGCAATCACCGCGATGGCGGCCAGCGCGATGAGAGCCAGGCCAACGCCTAGAGCGATATAGTCCGTGCCATGGGCGTGAATATGCGTGTCGGTATGTGCCGCTGCAGGGCCAGCGAGGATGAAGGCGGGAAAGAGCATACGGGTCATATCAGGGTTCCTTTTTCAGCGGATGGGATTGTGGACTGTCACCAGCTTGGTGCCGTCGGGAAAGGTGGCCTCGACCTGAACCTCGTGGATCATCTCGGGCACGCCTTCCATGCATTGCGCGCGGCTGATCACCTCGGCCCCGGCCTGCATCATGTCGGCGACGGACCGACCATCGCGCGCGCCTTCAACCACCGCGTCGGTGATTAGAGCAATCGCCTCGGGGTGGTTCAGCTTGACGCCGCGCGCCAGCCGTTTGCGGGCAATTTCGGCAGCCATGGCAACCAGCAGCTTGTCTTTTTCACGAGGGGTCAGGTTCATCTCAGATCATCCAGCATCGGGGTAAAGTGTCGTTGTTCAATTGCCGCAGGATCGGGATCAAGGCGCGGCGCAACTCAAAACTGTTTGGTGTCAGTATCCTGACGACCAACATGTCATTTTTCAGCAGCGTAGCCCCCGCGGCCGTTTCTGGCAGCATCTTTCGGATCGCATCCAACTGACCTTCGGCAGCTGACGAAACATAGACGACCAGCGCCATTGCACCGGCGCCGTTGGCGATGTTGGGTCTGGCCAAATGGGCATTCAGATCGCCGTTGAACTGCATCGCATCCAGAAAGATGGGTTTGCCGTTCCTTCGAATTTCAATCCTGTCGCGCAGGCGAATGTCGGTCAGTACCTCGCCCATCGCCGCGCGCCCAAAGACCCAGGATTCCGCCATCAAAACCGAGGCTCCCGAGGTGAGATCAATACTCAGATGACGATCGAGCGCGCTGCCTTCGAACAAAATTGTCTCTTGCGGTAACCAAGTGAGCCGGGCGCCGGCATCGACTTTCAATAGGTTTGATATCTGGCCCGGCGGCCCCGGTTTAGCCTGATAGGCGCGTTCGCAGGCTTGTGTCGTAAGCGTCAGCGCCGTGCCCTCGGTTGCGTGACCCTGAAACTTGAACACATCACCGCCCGTAATCCCTCCGGCGGTGTTCAAAAGGACAGCATCCAGCGCATCCCCATCTGTCCGAGGGAACAGACATTTGAACGAACCTGATTGGCGAAACGCATTCAGAACCGAGGTTTTGCCCAAACGTTTTGTGCTGAGACGAACCGATCCCTGCGCGCGCGGCGGCGCGGCGGTCAAAGGGGGCGGTATCGAAGCGTGATGTGTAATGGCGGACCTGCAACGCAAAGAACTGTGTCGTCTGTTTTCCCTTTTCAGCGCCGGGACTCTATTCCAAGGGTCAGAATTCGAAGCGTTTCCTGAAGGGGCGTCTAAATTTTAGGCTTCACGCCGCCTGACTGATTAAAAAATAGTCAGGTGGGACTGATCTGCGGAAATGATCAATCCACGAATTGATAATGATGCTGCAATGCAGAAACCGTAAGCGTGCCCACTTGGGAAAAACCAAGGGTGTGTGACGGCTGCGCGAATTGGACCTCGAACACAACCGCCACACGTAACGCAACAACAGTTGCGGGGATCAGGTAGAAGAGAAACGCGCCTTTGTGCAAGCCCTCTCTCCCGGCCCCGCGAGGAGGATTACATGAAATCGCTCAAATCCACGCTTGCCGGATCGGTTGTTTTTACAGCTATAGCGACCGCTGCGTTGGCGGATGAAGATACGATCAAAGTTGGTGTTTTGCATTCGCTGTCTGGCACGATGGCAATCTCGGAAACTACGCTAAAAGACACGATGCTGATGCTGATCGACCAGCAAAACGCCAAGGGCGGCCTGCTAGGCAAACAGCTTGAGGCGGTTGTTGTCGACCCAGCCTCGGACTGGCCGCTATTTGCCGAAAAAGCGCGCGAGCTGCTGACTGTGCATGAGGTGGACGTGATCTTTGGCAACTGGACCTCGGTCAGCCGTAAGTCGGTTTTGCCGGTGATCGAAGAACTGAACGGCCTGCTGTTCTACCCGGTTCAGTATGAGGGCGAAGAGTCTTCGAAAAACGTATTCTACACAGGTGCCGCCCCGAACCAGCAGGCTATCCCTGCAACCGACTATTTCCTTGACGAGTTGGGCGTCGAGAAATTCGCTCTGCTCGGCACAGACTATGTCTACCCCCGGACCACCAACAACATCCTGGAAAGCTATCTGAAGGGTAAAGGCATCGCGGACGAGGATATCTTCGTCAACTACACCCCCTTTGGTCATTCTGACTGGTCCAAGATCGTCGCAGACGTTGTTGCGCTGGGTGCCGACGGTAAGAAAGTCGGCGTGATCTCGACCATCAATGGCGACGCGAATATCGGCTTCTATAAGGAGCTGGCTGCTGCGGGCGTTTCGGCGGATGACATCCCGGTCGTGGCCTTCTCGGTCGGTGAGGAAGAACTCTCGGGTCTGGATACCACCAACCTGGTCGGTCACCTGGCCGCGTGGAACTACTTCCAGTCGGCAGATACCGACGTGAACGCCGGTTTCGTTGAGACGTGGAAAGCCACCATGGGTGAAGACCGCGTGACCAATGACCCAATGGAAGCGCATTATATCGGCTTCAACATGTGGGTAAACGCCGCGACAGAGGCGGGCTCGACCGAGGTCGATGCTGTACGCTCAGCTATGTACGGGCAGGAATTCCCGAACCTGACCGGTGGCACGGCCGTAATGCTGCCGAACCACCACTTGGCCAAACCGGTTCTGATCGGTGAGATTCAGGAAGATGGACAGTTCGATATCATCAGCGAAACGGACGTCGTTCCGGGTGATGCATGGACAGATTTCCTGCCGGAATCGGCGGTTCTGATCTCGGATTGGAAAGAGCTGGGTTGCGGAATGTACAACACCGAGACCAAGACCTGCGTTCAGACCCTGTCGAACTACTAACCTTCTCGCAAGGCGGGTTTCATCGCCCGCCTTGCCCTAACGACGCCTCGGGTTTCACCACATGTTAAGACTATTCCTTGCGGGCCTCGCAATCCTATGCGCCTGCCTAACGGCCAATGCGCAAGAGAGCGGTTTGCAACCGATCCTGCAAGAGCATCAGGAGATCATCGCCAAAAGCTCGCGCAAAACGATTGGGCCTGCGATTGATGCGATTGCCAGCAGCGGGTTGTCGCAAGCGCAGGTGATGCTTGAGACATGGGCGGCCAAAGACGTGTGGATGCGCAAATCGGATGGCCTGTTCTTTGCCGGGAAAAAGGCTGAGGGGCGGTCGTATGAACTGACCGATTTCGACACCGGAGACGTCGTTGGAACGTTCGAGAAATCCGACCTGAAGCAGTTGAAACCCAATAGCGGCATCCGCGCGATGATTGGAACAGCTTTGGTCCAGTTCCAACTGACCGACCCGGACCGGGCAAAACGTCTGGCCGCTTTGGCTTCTATTCAACGCGATCCCGAAGGCGCTCTGTTGGAGCCGCTGCGCGCCTCGATTAACAACGAGCCCGATGCCGATCTGAAGGCGCAGAAGCAACGCCTCGAGCGGTTGCTGACTATCGGGTATGATGAGGATACCGCAGCGCGAGTTGCTGCAATTGAAGACATGTCCGACGATCTGGGAGTGGACGTCCGCGCGGCCCTGAACCCTTTGGTCGTGACGAAGCGACAGGCAGGCACAGAACTACCTGCTGATGCGAACATCGCCACTATTCTAGACCCCGGATCGGATGACCTGTCGCGGGGCGAGGCATATGACCTGTTGGTCGCCAATGACCTTGCCGCACCGCGCACGTCGCCCGATGACATACGCGCTGCACTGGCCGCCAATATCGACGGCGGCCGCGTGGGGGGCATTCCTGTCGCGCACCTGAACTCTGACGCCGTGCGTGTTCGGGCTTACGTTGCTCTGGCCGATGCCGGCTTCGTTCCAGCTTTGATCACCGACGCCGATATCGATACCGCTTTGGAAACGCATGTCTTCTTTGAGACCTACGCCGAACCCTTGCCCGAAGTCACAGCCGCCGCCGAAGAGGCGCTGGAGCAAATCGAGCTGAAGGTCGGCTTGAACCAGACCCTTGACCTGACGCTGGACGCGATCTCGTTGGCGTCGATCTATTTCCTGGCTGCCATCGGTCTGGCCATCACGTTCGGCGTGATGGGCGTGATCAACATGGCCCATGGCGAGTTCATCATGATGGGCGCCTACACCGGCTACGTCGTACAGCAGTTCATCCCCGACCATACGATTTCAATCATCGTCGCCATCCCGATGGCCTTTGCTGTCACCTTCGCCATGGGCGTCGCGATGGAGCGGCTGGTGATCCGTTGGCTCTACGCCCGCCCGCTTGAGACCCTGCTGGCGACGTTCGGCATCTCGATCGCCCTTCAGCAATTGGCCAAGAACATCTTTGGCACACAAGCGCGACCGCTAACCGCGCCCGGCTGGCTGGACGGGGCATGGGTGCTGAACGATGTTGTCTCGATCAGCTATATCCGCATCGCGATCTTCGTTCTGGCGATGATCTTTCTTGGGCTGTTCCTTTACATCATGAAACGTACCCGGTTGGGGCTTGAGATGCGCGCAGTGACGCAGAACCCACGCATGGCGGGATCGATGGGCATCAATCCGGGGCGCGTGAATATGCTGACCTTCGGCTTGGGCTCGGGCATTGCCGGGATCGCCGGGGTTGCGATTGGTCTATTCGCCAAGGTCACATCCGATCTGGGCAGCGACTATATCGTTCAAAGCTTCATGACCGTAGTCGTCGGCGGTGTCGGCAACATCTGGGGCGCGTTGGCGGGGGCCGGCATGATCGGCTTCTTGCAGAAGGGGATCGAGTGGATGAACCCGTCGAACACCCTCGCGGCCCAAACCTACATGATCATCTTCATCATCATTTTCATCCAGTTCCGGCCCAGGGGCATCATCGCCCTCAAGGGCCGCGCGGCGGGGGATTGAGCCATGGAACGTAGCTTTGTCGCCAAGAACCCCTCGGTACTGGTCTTTCTGACCATCCTGTCCCTATTCACCTTGGGCGTGACCATCCTGTCCGAAGGGTTCGGAATCGGCGTGATCTCAACCAGTTTCGTCAAGACACTGGGCAAGACCCTGTGCCTGTGCCTGATTGCCGTAGCGATGGATCTGGTCTGGGGATTTACCGGCATCCTATCTTTGGGGCATTTCGCCTTCTTCGGGCTAGGAGGCTACATGATCGGCATGTGGCTGATGTACGAACGCACGCGTCTGATCGTGGTCGAGTCTCTGTCACAAACTGAAATCCCTCCCACCCCGACCGAGGTCGTGGACGCCATCGGAACGCAGATTTTTGGCGTGGTCGGATCGTCGGATTTCCCCTTGATCTGGGCCTTTTCCCATAGCCTGACCCTGCAACTGATACTGGTCGTTTTGGTGCCCGGGCTTCTGGCGCTGATCTTCGGCTGGCTGGCCTTCCGCAGCCGGGTGACGGGTGTATACCTGTCGATCCTGACCCAAGCCATGACACTGGCGCTGGCCCTCTATCTGTTTCAGAACGACAGTGGATTGCGCGGGAACAACGGCTTGTCGGGCCTTCAGAACCTACCCGGAATTAGCGCCTCTCAGGATGTGGTATCGATCTGGTTTCTTTGGGCATCCGCACTGGCGCTGGGGCTGGGCTATATGACGGCCGCGTGGATCGTATCGGGCAAGTTCGGATCGGTTCTCAGGGGCATTCGCGACAATGAGGCGCGGGTTCGGTTCCTAGGGTATTCTGTCGAGGTTTATAAACTTACCGTCTTCACGCTGACCGCCTGTATCGCCGGGATCGCAGGCGCTCTCTACTACCCACAAGCAGGTATTATCAACCCCGAGGAGATCGCCCCGATCGCCTCGATCTATCTGGCCGTGTGGGTCGCTATCGGTGGGCGTGGACGTTTGTACGGCGCAGTTATCGGCGCCGCCTTCGTCAGCCTGCTGAGCACGTGGTTCACCGGCGGGCAGGCGCCGGACATCCCACTTGGGTTCTACACGATCAAATGGGTCGACTGGTGGCAGGTCCTGTTGGGCGTTTCCTTTGTGCTGGTTACGCTGTTCGCCCCACAAGGGATCGGAGGCTTGTTTGACCTTTGGGCTAAGCGAAACCACCCAGACCGGCACGGCGCGGCCCTTGGCCCCGATGACGGGGCATTGCGTGAAAAGGAGGCTACGGAATGAGCACTCTGCTTGAGGTGAGCGGCGTTTCTGTCACCTTCGACGGGTTTCGCGCCATCAACAACCTTTCCTTCCAGATCGGTGAGGCGGAGTTGCGTGCTGTCATTGGCCCAAACGGCGCCGGGAAAACGACGTTCATGGATATTGTGACTGGCAAAACCCGGCCCGACGAAGGTCGTGTGATCTGGGGCGAGAAATCCGTCTCGCTTTTGCGGATGAGCGAGGCCAAGATCGCCCAGGTGGGAGTTGGCAGAAAATTCCAGAAACCGACTGTGTTCGAGGATCAGACGGTGCAGGAGAACCTGCTTATGGCATTAAAGAACAAACGCGGATGGTTGGGTGTTCTGCTGTATCGTCCCGTTGCAAACGACTTGCACAAGGTCGAAGAATTGGCGGCTGAAATTGGCCTGGGCCATGACCTCGACCGCAAGTCAGGTGAGCTGAGCCATGGCCAAAAGCAATGGTTGGAAATTGGCATGTTGCTGGCGCAGGACCCGCGTCTGCTTTTGGTCGATGAACCCGCCGCTGGTATGACGCCGCAAGAACGCGAACACACAACCGATATTCTGGTCAATGCGGCCAAAACCCGTGCCGTCGTGGTCGTTGAACATGACATGGAGTTTGTCCGGCGGCTGAACTGCAAAGTCACTGTCTTGCACGAGGGCTCGGTTCTGGCTGAAGGCAGTCTTGATCATGTGACATCCAACCAGGACGTGATCGATGTCTATCTGGGGCGCTAACTGATGTTAAATTTAACCGATCTGACGTTGCACTATGGGCATTCTCAAATCTTGAACGGAATCTCCATGGAAGCCCGGCAAGGTGAAGTTACCTGTGTCATGGGAACCAATGGCGTTGGAAAAACCAGCCTGATGAAAGCGATCTCAGGCACGCACCCACGTTCAGGAGGCAAGTTAGAATTGGATGGCGAGTCACTGGGCGCCCTGCCTGCGCATCGGATGGCGTTGAAAGGCGTCGCCTACGTGCCGCAAGGGCGCGAGATTTTTCCACTGCTTACGGTGCGTGAGAATCTGGAAACCGGATTTTCGTGTCTGCCGGCATCTGAACATGTCATCCCCGACGAAATCTACGATCTTTTCCCTGTCCTGAAGAAAATGCAAAACCGGCGCGGTGGGGATTTGTCCGGGGGGCAACAGCAGCAGCTGGCTATCGCGCGGGCCCTGATCACAAAGCCACGACTTCTGTTGTTGGACGAGCCGACGGAAGGTATCCAGCCAAATATTATTCAACAGATCGGAGAAGTGATCCGGCACCTCAGAGCCACAGACGCCATGGCAATTGTTTTGGTTGAGCAATACTTCGACTTTGCTTATGACGTTGCCGACAGGCTCGTCGTGCTGCGGCGCGGGGAGGTCATGATCAAAGGTGCAAAGAAAGATTTGACGCGTGATCAGGTCTTGCGGATGGTTAGAGTTTAGATGGTCGGATTTGAATCCGTTCTGCAACAATCTTTGTTATGTTTGAATTTGGTCTCTTTTTTGCCGAATTTCTGGTTGATAGATAGCCACTGGTAACAAGTTAAGTGTGTTTAGGGGTGAACGCGGGCAGATGAGATCAAATCTTAGTGGTCATATAGCAATAACGTGGGCGCAGACCGAGCTTGACGAGCTTGAAGCAGCGCCTTTGGATTCCTTGGTGGTTGGCGCGGCTTGGTCCTGGCGTGGGCAAGCCGTTGTTTTGGCCACAAGCTTGGAGCAAAGCATCGAACGTGTTGGCTCGATGGGTGCGACTTCGTCCTCTGTTGCTGATCGTTTTGCTATTATTCGGGAAGTTGCGGGTGATACCTGCGCCTCAGTCGTTCTGTCGAACGGGGCGCAACAGTTCTGTGCGGATTTGGTCGTGCAAGAGGGTGATGTTGACCCGACATTTGTATTTGAAAACGGCTGCCCGGCACGGGACCAGCAGTTTTGGATCAGCGAAGTGTCGCGCTACGCCACGCCTGCATCGGCGCGCACCGCGCCGGATGCGAACGTTGTCAGCTTTCCTCACCCAGGCTTGTCCTGACTCTTTTTCCTTTGCTGTCTGCATGTAATTGTTCCGGGTTGGTCTAGCTGATCCATAGAGTATGTGTGCCTTGCAGGTTCGATGCATCGAACCGCGGATTAGCGTGTTGACTCTTCCCTTTTTGCAGATATAAGCGCGGCTTCATTGGTGTTGGTGGCCCCCGTAAGGGGATGCCTGTCATGGGGGAAACCTCAAGAGGACAACGCCCTTCATAGTGGCCCTTTGGGCCTCGACTAATACGAAGGAGATCAGCCGTGACCAAACGCACGTCTGCCAAGTACAAAATCGACCGCCGGATGGGCGAAAACATCTGGGGTCGTCCGAAATCCCCGGTTAACCGTCGTGAATACGGCCCCGGCCAGCACGGCCAGCGCCGCAAGGGCAAACTGTCGGACTTTGGTCTGCAGCTGCGCGCCAAGCAGAAGCTGAAAGGCTACTACGGCGACCTGACCGAGAAGCAATTCCGCCGCATTTACGCAGAAGCCGAGCGTGTTAAAGGCGATACCGGTGAAAACCTGATCGGTCTGCTGGAGCGCCGTCTGGACGCTGTTGTTTACCGTGCCAAGTTCGTGCCGACTGTGTTTGCCGCACGTCAATTCGTGAACCACGGCCACGTCAAGGTGAACGGCAAGCGGGTCAACATCCCTAGCTACCGCGTCAAAGAAGGCGATGTGATCGAAGTGCGTGACAAGTCGAAGCAACTGGCTGTTGTTCTTGAAGCTGCTGCTCTGGCCGAGCGTGATGTGCCTGACTACATCGATGCCGACCACTCGAAGATGACCGCGACTTTCGTGCGCGCACCGGGCTTGGGTGATGTGCCTTACCCGGTCATGATGGAACCGAACCTGGTTGTTGAATTCTACGCGAAGAACTGATCTTCGCAGACAAATCGAATTCAAAGGGCCGCGCCATTTGGCGCGGTCTTTTTTGTTTGAAGGGGGGCTCTGCCCCCGTCGCTGCGCGACTCCCCCGGGATACTTCTGGCCAGATGAAGTTGGGATCAGAGGGGGAGCGGGCGCCCTTCGGCAATGGCTTCCATGGCGAAATATGATGTGACACTGTCCAGCTCGACCTTTTCGATCAAGCGTTGGTAAACCTTATCGTAGGATGCCATATCCTGTGTGACGACCTTGAGCTGATAGTCATAGTCTCCACCAATCCGGTGAAAATCCACCACTTCTGGGATCGTCAACACGTGGCGTCTGAAGGCCTGCAGCCAATCGGCCGAGTGATGGCGCGTTCGCAGCATGACAAAAACCACAAGCGTCAGGCCCAGTTTCTCACGTGCGATCCGCGCGGTCGAGCCGATGAGCACTCCGTTTTCATTCAGAGCCTTCAGGCGCCGCCAGCAAGCATTTTGCGACAGGCCAACACGATCCGCCAGTTCGCGCTGAGACAGCGTGGCGTCTTTTTGCAGCTCCTTGAGGATGCGCGTGTCTATCTGATCTAATTTATGCGACATTCCTAATCATATGACACAACTATTAAGAAATATATGCAAAAATAAATGAGCTATTCCCGCGAAGAGTAAATCACCTTGGTGGCATAGCTAGGAGCAATGACATGACCCTGTCCAGATTTCGTGCGGAACTCTGTTCCACCACTCAAAATTCCAATCTGCGCGACGGATTGATCGGAGAGAACGTTCTGATCCCGGGTTTGAATGGGGATGTGCCGCTTGTATATGCGGATTACGTAGCTTCGGGTCGCGCGTTGCAGCAGGTCGAAGATTATGTGGCCCAACATGTTCTGCCGTTCTATGCAAACAGCCACACCGAGGCCTCGTATTGCGGATCATATATGACGGGTCTGCGCCGCGAAGCGCGTGCCGAAATTGCCCGTATTGTGGGGGCTGCCGAGAACGACGCGGTGATCTTCACTGGCTCGGGCGCGACAGCAGGGTTGAACCGTCTGGTTAATTTGCTGGGCGTAGAGGACGCAGCGCAGCCGGTTGTTTTGATTGGTCCATACGAGCACCACTCGAACATTCTGCCTTGGCGGGAAAGTAAGACGCAGGTCGTCGAAATCCCTGAAGCTAAGGGTGGTGGGATTGATCTGGGCGTATTGGAAGAAACGCTGGCGGCACATGCCGATGCTGATCTGGTGATTGGGTCCTTTTCTGCGGCTTCGAATGTCACGGGCATCATCACTGACCCGGATCCGGTCACACGGATGCTCAAGGCACATGGTGCGTTGGCTGTTTGGGACTATGCCGGGGGCGGGCCCTACCTGCCGATGGATATGGGCCCCAAGGATGCGCGTAAGGATGCGATAGTGGTTTCCCCGCATAAGTTTCCGGGCGGGCCGGGCGCGTCGGGTGTCTTGATCGTGAACAAACTCGCGGTGCAGCGGCGACGCCCAAGTTGGCCGGGCGGGGGAACTGTCAGTTTTGTCTCGCCCTGGCGTCATGACTACAGCGACGATCTGTCGGTGCGGGAAGAGGCCGGAACACCCAATGTGATCGGCGACATCCGTGCGGCGTTGGCCTTTATCGTCAAGGATGTTGTCGGCACGGATGAGATCGCCCGGCGTGAAGTGCAGTTCAATCAGATGGCGCTGGACGGTTGGAAAGACAATCCCAATCTAACCTTGTTGGGGGTCGAAGCCGCGCATCGCCTGCCGATCTTCTCGTTCCTGATCCGGGACAACGCGGGTCAGCCCGTGCATCAACAGCTGTTCACCCGGATGTTGAGTGATATCTATGGCATTCAGGCGCGTGGCGGGTGTGCCTGTGCGGGGCCTTATGCGCATCGTTTGCTGGGGATCGAACGCGCCGCATCGGACGAACTGTATGCAGCGCTTTCAGCCGGGGAGGAAATGAAAAAGCCGGGTTGGGTGCGTTTGAACTTCTCCTACCTCATGAGCGAAGAGACGGTTCAATTCATAATCGATAGCGTCAATGACCTATCTCGCCGGACCGAGGAGTTTGCGCCCTATTACAACGCTGACCCGGCGACGGCCCGTTTCAAGGCGGCATAGAGGAATTGCTGCTTTTCTCAATCCCTTGAGACGGGTATGAGAGGCTCATTGAACGGAGCCTCTCATGACCAAGATCACCCCACAACCCGGCATTATGGATATCACGCTCTATCAGGGCGGACAGTCGCATGTGGCCGGTATGGAGCATGTGATCAAGCTGAGTTCGAACGAAAACCCGTTCGGGCCAAGCCCCAAGGCGATTGAAGCGATACGTGGCAGCGCCGCCACTTTGCACCGTTATCCCAGCACCGATCACGCCAGCCTACGTACGGCCATAGGCGCGCGGCACGGTTTAGACCCAGCGCAGATCATATGCGGTGTCGGCAGTGATGAGGTGTTGCAATTCGTCGCTCAGGCTTATGCAGGACCGGGGGATGAGGTGATCTATACCGAGCATGGGTTTTCCATGTACCCGATCATCGCGCGCATGGCCGGGGCGACACCCGTTATGGTGGCCGAGCGGGACCGCAAAGTGGATGTAGATGCCATTTTGGCCGCTGTCACTGGGCAGACGCGGATCGTATTTGTCACTAACCCCGGCAATCCAACCTCGACCATGATCTCAAATGACGCGCTGGAGCGTCTGGCGCAGGATCTGCCTGACAGCTGTCTGCTTGTACTGGACGGGGCCTATGCCGAATTTGTGGATGGGTTCGACGGCGGTGCCTCACTTGTAGATGCCCACGAGAATGTCATTATGACCCGGACCTTTTCGAAAGTGTACGGGCTGGGTGGGATGCGAGTTGGCTGGGGCTATGCGCATCAGACCATCATCGACGTGCTGAACCGGGTGCGACAGCCTTTCAACCTGTCGCTGACCGCTTTGGCCGCGGCGGAGGCTGCTGTGAATGATGTGGAGTTCCTGTCCTTCTGTCAGGCTGAAAACGCGCGGTTGCGCGTGTGGCTGGCCGACGAGCTGGCCAAGATCGGGGTTCACTCGGATCCGTCCTGTACCAATTTCATCCTCGCGCGTTTTGTCGACAGGGCTGAGGCTGAGGCCTGCGACGACTATCTGAAGACGCAGGGTTTGATTGTGCGTCGTGTTGCAGGCTACAACCTGCCAAACGCTTTGCGGATCACCGTGGGCGATGAAGAGGCCTGTCGCCGCGTCGTTGCAGCGATCACCGCATTCAAAGAGGGCGCCGCATGAGCCAGATTTATGACCGCGTTGCGCTGATTGGGCTGGGCCTGATCGCCTCGTCCATGTTCTGGGCCATCAAGCGCGCCGGTTTGGCCGGTGAGGTCACTGGGTATGCGCGGTCCGAGGCAACCCGCGGCACGGCCCGCAAGATCGGCCTATGCGATCGTGTTTGCGACACGGCGCGCGAGGCCGTGGACGGGGCCGATCTGGTGGTGCTTTGCGTTCCGGTCGGCGCGATGGGAGCGGTGGCCGAGGAGATTGCGCCGGTTTTGAAGCCCGGTGCCACCGTCTCTGATGTAGGCTCGGTCAAGCGACATGTGATCCAAAGCGTTCAACCGCATATTCCCGAAGGCGTGCATTTCATCCCTGCACACCCATTGGCAGGGACCGAGCATTCCGGGCCCGAGTCCGGTTTTGCCGAACTGTTCGACAATCGCTGGTGTCTGCTGGTTCCGGTTCAAGGCTCTGATCCGGATGCGATTTCTCGCCTGCGTGCGCTATGGGAGGGTATGGGCTCGAATGTCGATGAGATGGACGCGGATCACCATGATCTGGTTCTTGCCGTCACCTCTCATGCGCCGCACCTGATCGCTTACACGATGGTTGGGGTTGCAGATGATCTGCGCCGGGTCACGGATACCGAGGTCATCAAATACTCGGCTGCCGGCTTCCGTGATTTTACGCGTATCGCTGCCTCGGACCCGACGATGTGGCGGGATGTGTTCCTGTCCAACAAAGACGCGACACTGGAAATTCTGGGGCGGTTTACCGAGGAGCTTTTTGCCCTGCAACGCGCCATTCGCACAGGGGATGGAGAGCACCTGTTCGACTATTTCACCCGCACACGGGCGATCCGGCGGGGCATTATCAATGCGGGCCAGGATACGGACGCACCAGATTTTGGCCGGGGCAAGATCGGATCATGAGGCCGATTGCGGGACACCTTTTGATCGTGGTGGCCGCACTCTGGTGCGGCACCGGCCACGCGTCGGCGCCCGAGCAATCGTTGGTCCCCATCGCGCGCCCATCGGACACCGTCGATCTTGCGGCTGTTACCAGTCGGACGGCAACCCCGTTGAGCATCCCAAACATGCGGCCAGTCCCGCGACCTGTGTCGCCTCAGATCGCCGCCGTTGCGGCGCGACCATCTGATCTGCCGCTGCTCAGCCCGGATACCTCTTTGACGCCGTTTGCGCGGCCAGAGGCTTTGGAACAGCAGATTTTGTTCAAGAAACGCAAGCTGCGCAAAGGCTCTGTCTGTGGGGATATTGCAATACAGGGCAAGCCTGTTGGTCGTGTGACCAGTAAGACCAAGGCTTGTGGGGTCAAGGATGCTGTACAGATCACCTCGGTCTCGGGTGTCACGCTCAGCCGCGCGTCGACGATGGATTGCGGCACGGCAATTGCGCTGAACGAATGGGTCGACAAGTCCGTCAAACCGACCTTCAAGCGACGCGGGCCCGTGGTGCAGTTACAGGTGGCGGCCCACTACGCCTGTCGCACCCGCAACAATCGCAAAGGCGCGCGAATATCAGAGCATGGCAAAGGTCGGGCCATTGATATCTCGGGCTTTGTCATGGCGGATGGAGAGGTTGTGACCGTGCTGAACGGATGGCGCAAGAACCCATCGCAAAAGCAACTTAAGAAAGTCTGGCGTGGAGCGTGTGGGCCGTTTGGCACGGTTCTGGGCCCAAACTCAGATCGGTACCACCGCGATCATTTTCATCTGGACACGGCCCGTTATCGCAGCGGCGCCTATTGTCGCTAACGCAGGATCAGGCGCGGGGCTGGCCCCAAGGGTAGGGGGCCCAATGCCACGAACCCGTCGCGGAAATTCAATTGCAGATCCAGCGCATTTGGATTGCCGCCCAGCCCGGCCAGAAAGTTCAGCGCGCGGGTAACTGGATCAACGGCTTGATCCGGCAGAGCCCCTGCCGCATTGGCCATGGCGATCATATCGCGCCAGTTCTCGGCCTTGATCGCGATTTCACCGGTTGGAATGCCTTGAGCGTCCACATCCAGTTCACCTGCCGCAAACAAGCGAAGCTCACCCCATTTGATTTCGGCCAGTTTCAACGTGATTTCGATAGGTTGGGGACGGTTCTGCTCAATGGCGGTTCGATCCCATGGTTTGTCGAAAACGGTCACCATATCCAGTTCCAGCGTCTCGAACCGTTGGGGCAGCGATGTGGCGGAATGCATAAGCGCGCGCAGGTCATTCCCCGGAGCAAAACCGTCGATCTGCGCGGTGACCGCATAGGCTTCGGGCGTGTCAGTCTGTTCCATCATTAGGCTTAGCGTATTGCCACCGGCCAGCGCATCGGCGTCATCGGTGATTTGCCAGGGCCCTGCTGTTAGCGCCATCTTCTCAAGCATCAGGGCCACGCCCGGTTGTAGCTGTAGTTCGGCCTGCAGATCATCGGCAGTGATGGTCGCGGTTTGATCAAAATAGGACAGACGTTGGGGTGTTTCGGCAAAGCGCAGGATTTGGCGACCGGGCCAGATCGCGGGGCTTTTGAATTCGATCCAATCTGCGCTCCACGCGGTTCCGGTGGCGGGATCGGCCAGTGCTGGGCTGTTCAAGCGGGTGACGTGATGTCCGGGAAAACCCGAGGTTTCAACATCCGCGAATTCGGATTGCCATCCGCGCGCCTGCTGCGCATCAAACCAGCTGGTGATCGCATTGCGCAGCCCAAAGCCCGCAACGAACCAATACAGGCTCCACAGGGTGACGATGAAAAAGAGAACTCGTATCAGTCGGCGCATCCGCTTTGGCCTTTTTCCTGCCTCGGATTTGATGTTTATAGGCCCAAACGGGCAAGGACCAGTGCAATGACGATGTGGGTATTCGGGTATGGATCGCTGTTGTGGAATCCGGGATTTCCCGTCGCCCGCAGCGAGCTTGCAACGCTGCACGGTTACGCGCGCTCCTTCTGCATGAGCTCGATCCATCATCGTGGCACTGAAGAGCATCCGGGCCTTGTGTTGGCGCTGGATGAACAGGCTGAGGCCCATTGCAAAGGGCTGGCTCTGGCGGTTGAGGCCGGGCATGAAGACCGTACATTGCACGAGCTGCGCGAGCGCGAGTTGATCTCATCTGCCTATGTCGAACGGATGCTGGATGTGCATCTGGACAACGGCGACGTCGTGAACGCCGTCACTTATGTGATCGATGCGCATCATGTGCAGTATTGCGGGGGGATGCCACTGGAAGAACAGGCCCAGATCATTGCCCACGCAATTGGCGGGCGGGGGCCGAACACTGAATATCTTTATAATACCACGGAACATTTGGCCGAGATCGGGTTGCATGACCCTGATCTTGAGTGGTTGTCGCAACGGGTGCGGAGCATTACCGCATAAACCCTTGGCGTCACCGGCGGAATTTCGCTATTTTCAAGTCAGAGCAGGCAAAATCGGGAACCACGCGCATGGCGCAGGCACATCAGGGCGCGAGACCCCATTTCTCGCATCCCATTCGTCAGATCGTGATGATGCTGATAGCAATCGGTCTGGCCGGGCTGGGTGTGTTTCTGGCGTTGCCATATGTGTTGCCGGTCTTCTTCGCCAACCCATATTTAAACGGCTTCATTCTGATGGTCTTCGTCATCGGTGTGATCGCGTGTTTCTATCAGGTCACCCAGCTGATCGGATCGGTCCGCTGGATCGAGGCGTTTGTCGGTGGGGTCGTCCGCGAAGATGCGCGCACACCGCAACTTTTGGCGCCTTTGGCCTCGCTGCTGCGCGAACGCGGCGCGCGGTCCCAGATCAGCTCGACTTCAACCCGGTCCATTCTGGATTCGGTTGCGGAACGGGTTGAAGAAGAACGCGAAATCACGCGCTACATTACCAATGTCCTGATTTATCTGGGTCTGTTGGGAACCTTCTTCGGTCTGGCCACCACGGTTCCAGCGATCGTCGACACAATCCGCAGCCTGAACCCGCAAGAGGGTGAGGAAGGCTTGACCGTTTTCAACCGTCTCATGACGGGGCTTGAGGCGCAGCTGCAAGGCATGGGCGTGGCCTTCGGGTCCTCGCTGCTGGGCCTTGCCGGGTCGCTGATCGTGGGTTTGCTTGAGGTATTCGCAGGTCATGGGCAGAACCGGTTCTATCGCGAGCTTGAGGAATGGCTGTCATCGATTACTCGTGTGGGCTTTGCCTCGGGCGAAGAAGGGGGTGCGGAAATCGCCGTACTGGCCCCGGTTCTGGACGCGATGTCCGAGCAGATGGATGCGCTGCAGGACCTGTTTTCCGCGCAGGAGCAAGACCGGGCGGAGGTATCGGGCAAGCTGGGTCAACTGGTCGGCGTGATCGGCGAGATGAACCAGCGTCAGACGGATAATGAGGGGATCACCGCCGCGTTGGAACGCGTTGCGCTTGGGCAGGATGCGCTGCTGGATCACATGCGCGAACATGGTGCAGGCGAAGGCATTGATGCCGAAAGCCGAATGCGCCTGCGGTCTATGGATGTGCAACTGCTGCGTATTCTCGAAGAGATTTCGGCAGGCCGTCAGGAAAGCATGAATGAGTTCCGCAAGGATATCGAATTGCTGGTCAAGGCGTTGACACTTCCTCGCGGTGCGGTGCGCCGCACCCACGAAGGAGAGTAACTCATGGCCCTCTCCCGTCGTACTGGTCAGCGATTCCAGGGCTCGGTCTGGCCCGGTTTCGTGGATGCGATGACGGGCCTCTTGATGGTGCTGACCTTTGTGCTGACCATTTTCATGGTCGTGCAGTTTGTACTGCGAGAAACGATCTCTGGGCAAGAAGATGAACTGACCGCACTCGCGGACGAGGTGGCAGCGCTGGCGGGTGCCTTGGGTCTGGAAGAGCGCGAAAACAGCCGTTTGCAAGCGCGGTTGGGGGCTTTGAACGCAACCCTGACACAGGCCGAGGAAGATCTGGCCCAAGCGAAGGGCCGCATCACCGATTTTGAAGCCCAGGTCGCGGCGCTGTTGGCCGATCAGGCCCGGGCGCAAGAGGATATCGCTGCGTTGGAAGATCAGCGCGCATCTTTGAACCAGGCCCTGGCGCAAAGCCGCGCGGAAATTGACGCGCAGGCCGAAGCTGCTCGTCTTGCCGCCGCCCGCCGTGAAGCGCTGGAAGCACTGGTTGCCGATCTCGAACAAACCGGCGAGGAGCGGGCCGCACAGATCGCAGAGCTGGAACAACAGCTGACCGAGGAAGAAGCCGCGCGCCTTGCTGAGGCCGCAGCAGCCGAGAACCTGCGCAACCGTTTGCAGGACGCCGATGCCGAGTTGACAGCCATGACCCTTGCGCTTGAAGCACAGCGGAAAGAGGCCGAGGAAACCCTGACATTGCTGGCCGCAGCGCGCGCCGCGCGCGCGGAACTGGAACGTCAATTCGGTGATTTGGACACCGAGGAGCTTAGGGCCCAGTTAGAAGCCGCTTTGGAGGCCCAGACCGAAGCGCGGGCAGACGCGGCAGAACAGCGATCGCTGGTCGAACAACAAGCTGCCCTTCTAGATGTCGCGCGCGAGACGCTGTCGGCTGAGCAAGCGATTTCTGCCAAGGCACAGCGCGAGGCTGCTTTGCTGAACCAGCAGATCGCGGCCCTGCGTGGTCAGTTGGGATCATTGCAGGCGCTGTTGGATGACTATGAAGAACGCAATACGGCTGCTGAGATTCAGATTCAAACCCTCGGTCAGGATCTGAACGCAGCATTGGCCCGCGCCGCCTCAGAGGAGCGCCGCCGCCGATTGCTGGAAGAGGCAGAGCGGATCCGGCTGGAGGCCGAGGCGGAGGAACTGACGGATCAGAACCAGGAGCTGACGGCGCAGGCAGAAGATCTGCAACGTTACCGGTCAGAGTTCTTTGGTCGATTGCGCGACGTTCTGGGCAATCAGGAAGGCGTGCGGATCGAAGGCGACCGGTTCGTGTTCTCGTCCGAAGTATTGTTCGACACAGGTTCGGCCGTGTTGTCGCCGGAAGGTAGGCAAGAGGTGGCGAAAGTCGCTGCGATCCTGCGCACTGTAGCCGCAGAAATCCCTGAGGGTTTGAATTGGGTCATTCGGGTCGACGGTCACACTGACAACGTACCGCTTGCCGGGTCCGGACGCTATCGCGACAATTGGGAGCTAAGCCAGGGCCGCGCGTTGTCGGTGGTCCGCTATATGGTCGACGCTTTGGGCATCCCGCCGAACCGTCTTGCGGCCAACGGGTTTGGAGAGTTCCAGCCGGTAAACCCAGACAATACGCCACAAGCTCGGGCACAGAACCGGCGAATCGAGCTGAAGCTGACCGAAAGGTAGCTTCAGCCTGTCCGATGCGGGGCTTGGGGCTTCAACGTCTTCCGAATTTGAAGCTTTGGTCAGGTGTCCCTTTGAAACAGCGCGGAACCACCGGATAATCCTCGGTTAGAAAGTAGGCATATGTCCCGTCGGGATACTCTTCAGATACCGTGAATGCGCCATTGCATTGATCCAGCGTGCCATGGCCAGATGTATAAACGTAATCCTCGTTGAACGTGCCATCGTATCGTCCGCTCGGGCCATCGCCGCCAGGGCGGTTGCCGGATTTCAAGCGATAAGATGGGGTCATTTCGGTCACGCGCCCGTTGACAACCCCCGTCATGGCGTAAATCGGAAACCCGTCTGCGGCGTATCCAATCAGGGGCGAATGCCGTTCAGGTGACCAGTTTATTAGCTCGATCAGGCCGGTTGGGATGCCGTGGTAGTGATACTTACCGTTCGGTTGAACATGCGCATAGTTGGCATCCAGACCTAAGGCGATCGCACCGCCTAGGGCATTGTAAGACCAGCCCGAATTTGGATCCCCATGCCAGAATTCCGCAGCGAGCGGGTCGAACACAACGCCGTTCAATGAAACACCAAAATTCCACCCCATGCGCAGAGGTGTTACGTTTTCGGTGCTTTGGGGGTTGGCAGGAACGCTCAGCTTGACGTTCTGAGTTGAGACTTGGTGCGGGTTGCCGCGATTTGGAAACTGTCCCACCAGATGATCCGGGATACCGTTGGCCGACAGTTTGATGTTCGAGCCGGTCATGTTTACTTTCGATCGGCTTTTGCCTGGGTCAACGGTTGCGGGAAGCAAATCCAGTGGTCTGGTCTGTATTTCATCATGATAACGGAACCGATGCTGAGCCGTGGCAACAACCGCAGCGGCCGAGATTGCAAACGCGGTGCTCCAGATAATGGCGATCTTGGTGTTCACACCGTTCTCCCTTGCTGATGTGTTATGGAATTGAAACGCAAGAGCGAGGTTTTTCCGTCGCCTGAGCTACCAGAGCTATATGAAATTATCTTTGTTCCACTCCCTAGCCGCAGAAAAAGCGCCCGACGGCGAATGGCCATCGGGCGCTCAACTTCGTGGATAAATGTAGTCAGCCCTTAGTCAGCTGTCAGCAATGGCGGCTTATCCCCCGGAATTCGGGGCTGATCGGGGCCGAGGATTTCAAGGTTGAGCTCACCTTTCTTGATCGACACGCGCACCACGCCACCCTTGGCCAATTTGCCAAACAGCAACTCCTCGGCCAGAGGCTTCTTGATATGTTCTTGGATCACGCGGCCAAGCGGGCGGGCGCCCATCTTGTCGTCATATCCTTTGTCAGCCAACCACTCTGCCGCTTTGGGTGTCAGGTCGATGGTCACTCCGCGATCCAGCAATTGAGCCTCTAGCTGCAGCACGAATTTCTCGACCACTTGCAAGATGACCTCTTTCGGCAGCGGCGCGAAGGAGATCACGGCATCCAAACGGTTGCGGAATTCTGGTGTGAACATACGCTCGATCGCGGCGGTGTCCTCACCCTCGCGCCGGTCACGTCCAAAGCCGATGGCGGCCTTGGCCTGTTCCTGCGCGCCCGCATTAGAGGTCATGATCAACACCACGTTGCGGAAATTCACGGTCCGGCCATTGTGGTCGGTCAACTCGCCATGGTCCATGACCTGCAGCAGGATGTTGAACACATCCGGGTGCGCCTTTTCGATCTCGTCTAGCAGCAGCACACAATGCGGATGCTGGTCGACGCCATCGGTCAGCAGACCGCCCTGATCGAACCCGACATAGCCCGGAGGTGCACCAATCAAACGGCTGACGGCGTGTTTCTCCATGTATTCCGACATGTCAAAGCGCAGCAGCTCGACCCCCAGCGTATCGGCCAGCTGTTTTGCGACTTCGGTTTTACCCACACCGGTCGGACCAGCGAACAGGTAGTTGCCGATGGGCTTTTCGGGCTCACGTAGACCGGCGCGCGCCAATTTGATCGCACTGGACAGTGCTTCGATTGCCAAATTCTGCCCAAACACGACTCGTTTCAGCGAGGCTTCAAGGTCTTTTAGAACCGCGGCATCATCCTTGGTGACATTTTTCGGCGGGATGCGCGCAATTTTGGCCACGACAGCCTCAATCTCTTTGACGCCAATGGTCTTGCGACGCTTGCTTTCAGCAACGAGATGCTGAGCAGCACCGGCCTCGTCAATCACATCGATGGCCTTGTCCGGCAGTTTCCGGTCGTTGATATAGCGCGCCGCCAATTCAACGGCAGTCTTGATTGCATCTGCGGTATATTTGATGTCGTGATGGTCTTCGAAATACGGTTTCAGACCCCGCAAAATCTTGACGCTGTCCTCAACCGAAGGCTCGTTCACGTCGATCTTCTGGAACCGGCGGCTGAGCGCGCGATCTTTTTCGAAATGCTGACGGAATTCCTTGTAGGTGGTCGAGCCCATGGTGCGAAGCTTGCCGCCCTGCAACGCAGGTTTCAGCAGGTTGGACGCATCCATCGCGCCGCCAGAGGTCGCCCCGGCGCCGATGACTGTGTGAATCTCGTCAATAAACAGGACTGCGTCGGGATGATCTTCCAACTCGGTCACAACCGCTTTGAGGCGTTCCTCGAAATCGCCGCGATAGCGCGTCCCAGCAAGTAGGGCACCCATATCGAGCGAATAGATGGTGGTTTCAGACAGCACATCGGGGGCCTCACCGCCCACGATCTTGTGGGCAAGACCTTCGGCGATGGCGGTTTTGCCAACCCCGGGATCACCCACCAGTAGCGGGTTGTTCTTGCGGCGGCGGCAAAGGACCTGGATGCAGCGTTCAACCTCATCCGAGCGCCCGATCAGCGGATCCACATCGCCAGCCCGCGATTTGGCGTTCAGGTCGACGCAGTATTTCGCCAGCGCGCTTTCTTTTTGCTCGCCCTCGCCGGCGCTGGACTGAACCTCTTCCTCGGCCTGATCCGCGCCGGAAACTGTACGGCTTTCGCCATAGGCAGGGTCCTTGGCGACACCATGCGCGATGAAGTTGACCGCGTCGTAACGGGTCATGTCCTGTTCCTGCAGGAAATAGGCGGCGTTGCTTTCGCGCTCAGCGAAGATAGCCACCAACACGTTGGCGCCTGTTACTTCGGTACGGCCAGAGCTTTGAACGTGGATCGCGGCGCGCTGGATCACGCGCTGGAAAGCAGCCGTTGGCACGGCCTCCGATCCATCGATATCGGTGACAAGGTTCGACAAATCTTCGTCGATAAACTCGACCAAAGTGCTGCGTAGCTCATCCAGATCGACGCTACAGGCTTTCATGACGCGGATCGCGTCAGGTTCTTCCAGAAGCGCCAGAAGCAGATGCTCCAGCGTTGCAAACTCGTGTCGCCGTTCATTCGCAGCCGCCAGGGCCGCGTGGATGGCTTGTTCTAATGTGCTCGAGAATGAAGGCACGCGGGTGCTCCTCTGTCTTGGGTCAGAAGGGGGCGGGCTGTCGGCCGGATCCCCATCCCAACCATGTCCTCATAGTATTAGAGTTTGGTTGATCGTGGCCCGGCTTCAAGGGTTTTCTTTCACTTGACAGTCACATTTGTTGTGACCGTGGCCGTGAAGAGGGGGAAATAGGCATCAGAATCGGTCTTTTCTAGCCCTGATTTCGGCAAAAACCGCAGCGGGATCAGCACCAGCCATGCCTAGATGTGCTTGAATCGCAGAATCTGCTGCACGCAGAAACGGATTTGTCGCCTTTTCCAGGGCCAAAGTTGAGGGCACTGTTGATTGCCCGGCATCTCGTGCGCGCGCAATATCCGCCACGCGTTGCAGCAAATCTGCGTTGTCAGGATCGACCGTGAGGGCGAATTTGGCGTTGGATTGTGTATACTCGTGGCCCGAGCAGACGATTGTTTCGTCGGGTAACGACGCCAGCTTGGTGAGTGATGACAACATTTGCGCCGGTGTCCCCTCGAACAGGCGGCCACAGCCCAAGGCCATCAGGCTATCTGCGGTGAAGACAGTCGCGCTGTCGGGCAGGTAAAATGCGATGTGACCTACCGTGTGCCCCGAGACGTCTAGCACCTCGACCGGTTCGCCACCCAGTTCGAAAATATCCCCTTCCGACACCTGTTGGTCCAGTGGCGGCAGACGATGGGCATCTGCGGCCGCACCAATCACCTTCGCCGGGTGCTTTTCGAGAATGCCGGGTAGGCCATCGACATGATCCCAGTGATGATGCGTCAGCAACACGTGGCTCAGAGTCCACCCGCGTTGGTGCAGTTCGGCCAGAATCGGGCCGGGTTCTGGCGCGTCCACTAACGCGGTCTGGCCAGAGGCGGCATCATGCGCCAGAAAAGCGTAGTTATCGCTGAGACACGGGATAGTTACGATCTCAAGAGGCATGGCCTTTTGCCCTTTCGTTGCTAGACTGCGCCCAGCTAAGCCGATTGATCAGGTCACCGCAATGCATCTTGATGTGCAGGATCTCAGGAATTTTTACTACCGCAGCACTTTGGGGCGCGCGGCACAGGGCGCTATTCGCGGTCGCCTGCTGGACCTGTGGCCCGAGGCCAAGGGGCAAACGGTTGCCGGCTTTGGCTTTGCGGTACCGCTCTTGCGGCCATACCTGAAGGATGCGCGTCGTGTGATCGGCCTGATGCCGGGGCCGCAGGGGGTGATGCCGTGGCCCGCAGGGATGCCGAATGTATCGGTTCTGACTGAAGAAACCATGTGGCCGATTGAGACCGGACATGTGGACAAGTTGGTGGTGATGCATGGGCTTGAGACATCAGAGCGACCAAGTCAATTGCTTGAGGAATGCTGGCGTGTGCTCGGTCCCGGTGGCAGGGCCTTTTTTGTGGTGCCGAACCGGGCCGGGCTATGGTCTCGGTCGGATAAAACCCCGTTTGGATATGGGCGACCCTATTCTGCGACACAGCTGGAAAATCAGCTGAAGGCCCATCACTTTGTGCCCGAAAATCACTGTTCTGCCTTGTATCTACTGCCCTCGTTTCGAAAATACTGGCTGAAATCCAGCGGGCTGATTGAAAAAACAGGTCAGCGCTTGCCAACAATCATGGCGGGCGGCGTGTTGATGGTTGAGGTCAGCAAACACCTGCGCCCACCTAGCGGCAGCGTGACAAAAGATGCGGTGAGACGACCGATCAAAGCAACCGACGGATTGCTGAGACCGGCCTGACACAATGTCGTCGTTTTGAGGCGAATTCAGGTGTAAATCCGCGGTAAATAGGCCGCAGGAATCGCAAAAACCTGCAGTTTCGAAACATTTTTCAAACGGTCAGACAGGTTCAAAGCGTCGCACTTTTTCTAACTTGCTGAATTTAAACGTTTTGTGGATAAATTCATCGTCACTATATTATGTTGCTAGGTTGGTTCACCTCTGCTACATCCCCGGTGATTTTGATCCCCGCCCTTTACGGACGGGGTTTCCTCACGCCCCAAGGTAGCGGCCGCTACTCAAAATCGGGGCCTCAAATATCGGAAGGGTGGACGTGTCCGAACCAGCTTCGATTTCCACAGGTATCGCCGAGCGCTATGCCACTGCGATCTTCGAGATCGCGAAAGAGAATAACGACCTTGCAGGTCTGGAAACCGGAATCAACGATCTGGCAGCAGCTTTGGGCGAAAGCGCCGATTTGCGCGATCTGATTGCTTCGCCGCTGGTTTCCCGCGCCGAGCAAGAGGGCGCGATTGCAGCAATCGCTTCGAAAATGGGTCTGAACACCCTTCTCAGAAACACGCTTGGTCTGATGGCACAAAAACGCCGTCTGTTCGTGGTGCCTCAACTGGTGCAGGTTCTGCGCGAGATGTTGGCCGATGAGCGTGGCGAAGTGACAGCCGATGTCGCCTCGGCCAAGGCGCTGACCAAGACACAAATGGATAAACTGTCCAAGACGCTGTCCGAGCGTGTTGGCAAGACCGTGACAATAAATGCGACCGTTGATGAAAGCCTCATCGGCGGTCTTGTCGTTAAAGTGGGCTCGAAGATGATCGACAGTTCGATCCGTTCGAAGCTCAACTCCCTACAGAATGCAATGAAAGAGGTCGGATAAATGGGAATCCAAGCTGCAGAGATTTCTGCAATCCTGAAGGACCAGATCAAGAATTTTGGTCAGGAAGCCGAAGTGGCCGAGATCGGCCGCGTGCTGAGCGTCGGTGACGGGATTGCCCGTGTATACGGCCTGGACAACGTGCAAGCGGGTGAAATGGTCGAATTCCCAGGCGGCATCATGGGTATGGCGCTGAACCTGGAAAGCGACAACGTTGGTGTCGTTATCTTCGGGTCTGACCGTGACATCAAAGAAGGTGACACCGTCAAGCGCACCAACTCGATCGTGGATGTTCCGATCGGTGACGAACTGCTGGGCCGCGTTGTTGACGGTCTGGGCAACCCGCTGGACGGCAAAGGCCCGATCAACGCGTCGAAGCGTGGCGTTGCAGACGTTAAAGCCCCAGGCATCATCCCGCGTAAATCGGTGCACGAGCCGATGGCAACCGGCCTGAAATCGGTTGACGCGATGATCCCGATTGGCCGAGGCCAGCGGGAACTGATCATTGGTGACCGTCAGACTGGTAAAACCGCCGTTGCTCTGGACACCATCCTGAACCAAAAAGTCTACAACGAAGCTGCTGGCGACGACGAGTCGAAGAAGCTGTACTGCGTGTACGTTGCGGTTGGTCAGAAGCGTTCGACCGTTGCGCAGCTGGTGAAGAAGCTGGAAGAATCCGGCGCGATTGAATACTCGATCGTTGTCGCCGCGACCGCGTCCGACCCGGCGCCGATGCAGTTCCTGGCGCCATACGCCGCGACTGCCATGGCCGAGTACTTCCGCGACAATGGCCGCCACGCTCTGATCATCTATGATGACCTGTCGAAACAGGCCGTTTCGTATCGTCAGATGTCGCTGCTGCTGCGCCGTCCGCCCGGACGTGAAGCCTATCCGGGTGACGTTTTCTACCTCCACTCCCGTCTGCTGGAACGTTCGGCGAAGCTGAACGAAGACTTCGGCGCAGGCTCGCTAACCGCTCTGCCGGTTATCGAAACGCAGGGTGGTGACGTATCAGCCTTTATTCCGACCAACGTGATCTCGATCACCGATGGTCAGATCTTCCTAGAAACCGAACTGTTCTACCAGGGCATCCGTCCTGCTGTGAACACCGGTCTGTCGGTTTCGCGTGTGGGCTCTTCGGCTCAGACTGATGCGATGAAATCGGTTGCTGGTCCGGTTAAACTGGAACTGGCTCAGTACCGCGAAATGGCGGCCTTTGCGCAGTTTGGTTCGGACCTGGACGCCGCAACGCAGCAGCTGCTGAACCGTGGTGCGCGTCTGACCGAGCTGATGAAACAGCCGCAGTACTCGCCGCTGACCAACGCGGAAATCGTCTGCGTCATCTTCGCAGGCACCAACGGTTACCTCGACAAGATCGACGTCTCGGATGTTGGCCGCTACGAGGCCGGTCTGCTGGCGCACCTGCGTGGTAAGCATGCTGACCTGCTGAAGTGGATCACCGAAGAAGATCCCAAGGTCAAAGGTGAAGCGTCCGACAAGATCAAGGCAGCGATCGACGAATACGCCGCAACCTTCGCTTGATAGGAGGTTCCGATGCCTAGTCTGAAGGACCTTAAAAACAGGATCGAGTCGGTCAAGTCGACCCGCAAGATCACCAAGGCCATGCAGATGGTCGCGGCCGCAAAACTGCGCCGCGCCCAGGAATCTGCCGAAGCCTCGCGCCCCTATGCCGAGCGGTTCAATGCCGTGATGGCGGGGCTGGCGGCGTCGGTCGGGGGCAGCGACAGCGCCCCCAAGCTGCTCCGGGGTACGGGCAGTGATGATGTCCATCTGCTGGTTGTGATGACAGCTGAACGCGGCCTGTGTGGCGGCTTCAATTCGAACATTGCCAAGCTGGCCCGCCAAAAGGCGGACGAGCTGCGGGGCCAGGGCAAGACGGTCAAAGTTTTGACCGTCGGCAAAAAAGGCCGCGACGCGCTCAAGCGTGATTTTAGCGATCTGTTTGTTGGGCATGTCGACCTGAGCGAGGTCAAGCGCATTGGCTACACCAACGCGCAAGACATCGCCAAGGACGTCCTGTCCCGCTTTGACGGGGGTGAGTTCGATGTTGCCACGATCTTCTATTCGAAGTTCGTCAACGTTGTGACCCAGATCCCGACGGCGCAGCAGGTCATTCCCGCCTCGTTCGAGGACGATGCGGCGGGTGACGATAGCGGTGCCATTTTCGACTACGAGCCCAGCGAAGAGGCCATTCTGGCCGACCTGCTGCCCAAGGGGGTTGCAACCGCGATCTTCTCGGCTCTGCTCGAAAACGGAGCGTCCGAACAAGGTGCACGGATGTCCGCGATGGACAACGCGACACGCAACGCGGGTGAGATGATCGACAAGCTGACGATCCAGTTCAACCGCTCGCGTCAGGCCGTGATCACCAACGAGCTGATTGAAATTATTTCCGGCGCCGAAGCGCTGTAGAGACAAACCGGAGACGAAACATGGCGAATGCAAAAGGCAAAGTCACACAGATCATCGGGGCCGTCGTTGACGTGCAGTTCGATGATGCGCTGCCTGAAATTCTGAACGCGCTGGAAACCACCAACAACGGCAAGCGCCTAGTGTTGGAAGTTGCTCAGCACCTGGGTGAAAACACAGTCCGTACCATTGCGATGGACGCGACCGAAGGTCTGGTTCGCGGCGAAGCCGTGACCGACACCGGCGCTCCGATCTCGGTTCCTGTTGGCAACGCCACCCTGGGCCGCATCCTGAACGTGGTCGGTGAGCCGATCGACGAAAAAGGTCCGGTTGAGGCAAGCGAAGCCCGCGCAATCCACCAGCCTGCACCGACTTTTGCAGAACAGTCGACCGAGTCGGAAGTTCTGGTCACCGGCATCAAGGTTGTTGACCTTCTGGCCCCTTACGCCAAAGGCGGTAAGATCGGCCTGTTCGGCGGCGCCGGCGTTGGTAAAACCGTTCTGATCATGGAACTGATCAACAACATCGCAAAAGTGCACTCGGGCTTCTCGGTGTTCGCGGGTGTTGGTGAACGGACCCGTGAAGGCAACGACCTATATCACGAGATGATCGAATCCAACGTGATCAAGCCCGACAACCTGTCGGAATCGCAGGTTGCGCTGGTTTATGGTCAGATGAACGAACCTCCGGGTGCGCGTGCCCGTGTTGCTCTGACCGGTCTGACCCTGGCCGAGCAGTTCCGCGACCAGTCCGGTACCGACGTTCTGTTCTTCGTCGACAACATCTTCCGCTTCACGCAAGCGGGCTCCGAGGTTTCGGCTCTGCTGGGTCGTATTCCTTCGGCGGTGGGCTACCAGCCGACACTGGCGACCGACATGGGTGCTCTGCAAGAACGCATCACCTCGACCAAGTCGGGCTCGATCACCTCGGTGCAGGCGATCTACGTACCTGCGGATGACCTTACCGACCCCGCGCCGGCCACCTCGTTTGCTCACTTGGATGCGACCACCGTTCTTAACCGTGCGATCTCGGAAAAGGGTATCTACCCGGCTGTTGACCCGCTCGACTCTTCCTCGCGTCTGCTGGACCCGGCCATCGTTGGTGAAGAGCACTACGCGGTTGCGACCGACGTTCAGCAGATCCTCCAGCGCTACAAGTCGCTGCAGGACATCATCGCCATCCTCGGCATGGACGAACTGTCGGAAGAAGACAAACTGACCGTTGCCCGTGCCCGTAAGATCGAACGATTCCTGTCGCAGCCGTTCGACGTTGCCGAAGTCTTCACCGGCTCGCCGGGTGTTCAGGTTCCACTGGACGTGACCATCGCATCGTTCAAAGCTGTTGTGGCGGGAGAATACGATCACCTGCCCGAGGCGGCCTTCCTGATGGTTGGCGGCATCGAAGAAGTGATCGCCAAAGCGGAAAAGATGGCCGCAGAAGCCGCCTAAGGAGTATCCCTGATGGCAAACACAATGCAATTCGACCTCGTCAGCCCCGAGCGGAGCCTTGCTTCGCTTGAGGCCAGCGCGGTCCAGATTCCCGGCGCAGACGGCGACATGACGGCGATGCCTGATCATGCCCCTACAATTACCACGCTCCGCCCCGGTCTGCTGAAGGTTGAGGCACCCGAAGGCACCAGCGAATATCTGGTCACCGGCGGGTTTGCCCAGATCAACGGCGACAGCCTGTCGGTGCTGGCCGAAAAGGCCATCCCGGTCTCGGAAGTGACCCGGTCGCATCTGGATGAGATGATCGAAGAGGCGCGCGCCTCGCACGAGGCCGCCAAGGCCGGTGACGATCAAACCATCGTCGATGATGCCGCCAAACTGCTGGCCGATATGGAAGCTCTTGGAACACACATGAGCCTGTAACAGGTTCAACAGCGCAACACTCGAACGGCCTCGCTTTTGCGGGGCCGTTTTTTGTCGTGCTTTCGCCAAAAAGGCAGAGTAGGTTTCTGGAATTCAAGAACAATGATGACAGAATGAAGAAATTTCTAACCCATCCCATCGGCATCGATCAGGGCGAAGAGGTGCTGTTTTCCGAGTTCGCCGAAGGGGGCGACATGTGGACGGGCGAGGGCCCGCGCGAACGCCGATCTGCGATCCGGTTCACCGAAGCCTTCCGCACCGCGCCAGTGGTTCAGGTCGGAATATCGCTCTGGGATGTAGATACATCGTCCGCATTGCGCGCCGAAGTCAAAGCTGTGGATGTGACGCCCGAGGGGTTTACTGCGGTGTTCCGCACTTGGTCTGATACCCGGATCGCACGCATTCGGGTGAGTTGGACAGCCTTCGGTGAGGTGGCGCATCCAGATGATTGGAACATATCCTGAGGTTCAGACTATGGTCAGACGCGAGCGTTCGTGATGAGTTTGGTAGCTGTGCGTCGAACACTCGTCCCGCTGCTGGTCATGCTCGCTTTGACGACCGGCTACATCTTATCATTTGATCGAACGAATGAATCTTTGCCCGCTTTACTGCAGGGACTCCCGGCCAACTTCGAAGAAGCAGGGGATCAACTTCAAGCCCGCCTAGACGATGAGTTCGCACCACCGTTTCCTGAGGTGGAACTGGTTCATCAGTTGCAGCTACAAGGTATTTCCGTCGACCTCGAGAACCGATTTGCACGCTTCAGAAAAGCAGATTTTGCGTGCACTTATATCTGGGATATCTGGTGGCAATCCGAAGATGCTATGGTGATAAGGTTCGAAGCCCAGGTTGATGCAATTTGCCTTTAGCCTAGAGCTACAACCGTGGCGTTTGACTGATGGCGATAAATAAGCGCTCAGTCTTCAATCATGTCCACGCGGGCCGCATGTCGGCCGCCCTCAAATTCAGCACCCAGAAACGCATCCACGATATCCAGTGCCGTACCTTCGCCTACGACGCGGGCGCCGATGGAGAGCATGTTGGCATCGTTGTGCTGGCGGATCATGCGGGCCGAAAAGGTATCGGAACACACGCCACAACGAATGCCCGGTACTTTATTGGCCGCCATCATGATGCCCTGGCCGGTGCCACAAAGGATGATGCCCAGCTGACAATCGCCCGATGCCACGGCCTGAGCAGCGGCCTTGCCGTGTTTGGGGTAGTGCGTGCTTTCCGGCGTCGTCGGACCGATATCCAAAACATCCCAGCCCTGCGCCGAGATATGGGCTGCAACCGCCTGTCGCAGATCGATTGCGGCATGGTCGCTGGAAAGGACGATACGTTTGATTGCGGTCATCTCACCGATATCCTGTTCAAAATGGGTCGAACGATGGGTCTGCGCCCACCCTCGAACTCAGTCCATGTGATAGAGCGACTCGTAGATCGGCGTCAGCGTCTTGTCTTCGAACAGCGACGACACGCTGGTGCCGTTCCAGATATTCAGAATGGCCTGCGTGAAGATCGGTGCAGTCGGTACGACGCGGATGTTCGGGGCTTTCGCAACTTCGGGCGTCGGCTGGATCGTATCGGTCAGCACAAGCGACTTCATGACCGAGTTCGTCACACGCTCGACCGCCGGGCCACTCATGACACCGTGGGTGATGTAGGAATGGACTTCCTTGGCACCGTTATCCAGCAGCACCTGCGCTGCTTTACATAGCGTTCCGGCGGTGTCGCACATGTCGTCTACTATCAGACAGATCTTGTCCTTCACGTCCCCGATCACTGTCATTTCGGCGACTTCACCGGCTTTCTCACGGCGCTTGTCCACGATCGATAGCGGCGCGTTGATCCGTTTGGCCAGTTCCCGCGCGCGGGCCACGCCGCCGACATCGGGTGAGACCACCATGATCTCGTCTAGATTGTTCTTGAACTGGGTTTTCACATCCAACGCAAAAATCGGCGAGGCATAGAGGTTGTCGACCGGGATATCAAAGAACCCCTGAATCTGTGCAGCATGCAGATCCATGGTCAAAACACGTTCGATCCCGGCGCCGGTCAGCATGTTGGCCACCAGTTTGGCGCTGATAGGCGTACGCGCCTTGGTGCGACGATCCTGGCGGGCATAGCCGAAATACGGGATCACTGCGGTGATGCGCTGAGCAGAGGATCGGCGCAGCGCGTCGGCGATAATCAGTAGCTCCATCAGGTTGTCGTTCGCCGGGTTCGAGGTCGGCTGGATAATGAACATATCCTCACCGCGCACGTTCTCAAAAACTTCGACAAAAATCTCGCCATCATTGAACCGTTCGACCCGCGCATCGACCAATCCCTGGTCAACACCGCGATGCAAGCTCATGCGGCGTGCGATGGTTTCGGCAAGCGGAAGATTGGCGTTCCCAGCGATAAGCTTGGGTTCGTGAAGTGTCGGCATCGGCTGAGGTCCCCGGGCAGCTTTGGCAATGTGACAGATTCGTGATGTTGACACCGCTTAGCATGGGTCTACCGTCCCGCAAAGGTAACGCAGCGGAGAAAGTGAACATGACCCAGATTGACTACTATTTTGCGACAATTTCGCCCTATAGCTACCTTGCCGGCACCCGACTGGAGGAGGTCGCAGCGAAGCATGGAGCGACGATTAACTACAAACCGCTGGATATCATGGCCCTGTTCGCACGCACCGGGGGTATTCCGCCGAAAGACAGGCATATCTCTCGCATCGAATACCGCGCGCAAGAGCTGCTGCGGCAGTCCAGAAATCTGGGTATGGATTTCAATCTGCAACCGGCGTATTGGCCTACCAATATGGCACCGTCGTCCTATGCGGTGATCGCGGCGATCAAGGATGAATCAGGCGATGTAGGTAAGCTGTGCCATTCGCTGTTGCGCGCTTGCTGGGCTGAAGAAAGGGATGTGGCACAAGATGATGTGATCCGGTCCTGCCTGTCTGATGCCGGGTTTGATCCGGATCTGGCCAATAGTGGGCTTTTGGTTGGGGCGGAAACCTATGCCGCCAATCTGGAAGAGGCCGTAGACCGAGGCGTGTTCGGTGCACCGTTCTACATCACGCCAGATGATCAAAGGTTTTGGGGGCAAGACCGATTGGACGACCTCGACCGGCATCTGGCTGAACTGAAAGGGTGACATTGCCTTCCGAACCACAGCCCTCGATCTATGTCAGGCGGATCGGAGAGGGCGCGCGCGATGTGCTCGCCCTCCATTGCACGATTGCACATTCCGGAGCGTGGTCTGGTTTGGCCAGGGCATTGAGCCCGAAGGTCTGCATTACCGCGCCAGATATGCTGTCGCATGGTCTGAGCTCGGATTGGGACGGGCAGCGTGACTATTTCGGTGCGGTAAGCGGATTGTTTGCGGCTGAATTGACCCGGCCGATGGATATGATCGGACATTCGTTCGGCGCAATGATCGCGCTGAAACTGGCGATCGAACAACCCGATCGCATTCGCAGTTTAGTTTTGATCGAACCTGTCTTCTTCGCGATAGCAAAACGGGACGCGCCACATCTTTTCGACCAGCATGAAAAGGATGCTGAGCCGATAGCTGACGCCCTTGCCAACGGTGACAAAACCCTGGCGGCACGGCTGTTCAACCGGATGTGGAGCACACAGAACAGCGCCAAGTGGTCGGATCTGCCTGAACGAACGCGGGCCAGTATGGTTCGGGGCATTGATGCAGTCCCCGCTGTTCATGCGGCGCTTTATGATGACGCGTTTGGGTTGCTCGCCCCTGAAACCCTAAAGCGCGCCTCAATGCCAATCCTGCTGTTGAGCGGGTCCGAAAGTCATCCGGTGATGCCAGCCATTTGCAATGGGCTAAAACAGCGCCTGCCCGATGCAGTCCACACCAAAGTGTATGGTGCAGGGCATATGCTGCCGATTTCACATCCGGTCGAAACAGCGGCGCTGCTTGATGAGTTTTGGGAAAGTCGAAGCCCGCTCAAAGCAGATTGAGAAAGCGATCGATATCCTCAGCCCCGATCGACCAGTCGCAGACCAGTCGGCAGGCGAGCAACTCGCTCTCATCTTCACCGTCCAGCGTATCACCCCAGAGGTGATAGGCGGCACCCGCCTCGTGCAGGTGCTTGTGCTGCGCGCGTGAGAATGAGGCGAAGATCATATTGGCCTGCGGTTCATGCAAAAACTCGGCCCCTTTTTCACGCAGACCATCGGCCAGCCGGGCTGCGTTTGCATTCGCCTGTCGCGCCAGTTTCAGCCACAGGTCATCATCCAGATAGGCCGCCATCTGGGCGGACAGGTAGCGGTGTTTGGAAAACAGATGCGCCCCGCGTTTGCGGCGCAACTCAAACTCCCACGCCTTGCTTTCGTCAAAGAATACAACAGCCTCGACACCCAACAACCCATTCTTGGTGCCGCCAAAACTGACCGCATCTACGCCAGCTTTCCATGTCATTTCGGCTGGAGAACAGTTCAAAGCAACCAAAGCGTTGGAGAAACGTGCGCCGTCCAGATGCACCGGCAGCTCGAATTCCTTGGCCACGGCGCAGAGCGCTTGCAACTCTTCCAGCGTATAGACCGATCCGCGTTCAGTCACCTGCGTGATCGACACGGGCCCGCGCTGCGGGCCGTGAACGCCGCGTGTTTCCTCTCCAAGGATCGAACCCCGCAACGCTTCGGGCGCCATCTTGTCACCGCCCGGAACAAGCGTCAGCTTGGCTCCGCTGTAGAATTCGGGCGCGTTGCACTCATCCTCGTGAATGTGGGCAACTGGCGAACAAAAGATCGTCTCCCACGGGTTGGACAAGGTGGCCAGAGCCAGCGAATTCGCCGCCGTCCCGGTTGCCACCAGGTAGACGGCAGCGTTCGGAGACTCGAAGATTTCGCGAATGCGTGCGCGAACCTCATCCATCATCGTGTCCGCCCCATAGGCCATCTGATAGCCCTGATTGGCTTCAGCCAGTTTGGCCAGAACATTGGGATGGACCGGGCCGGAATTGTCAGAGGCAAAGAACATTAAGTTGGCTCCTCAATAATGTGATCTTCCCACTCTTCCAAGGGGGTTTCAAACTCGGAGACAGTGCGCCCCTGAACGGAAACGCCCGCCGCGTGCACGCTGTCCGGCGTGCCGGATATCAGTGGGTGCCAGTCGTACAACCGCTTGCCTTCCCAGAGCAGACGATAGGCGCAGGTTTGTGGCAGCCAATAGGCGTGATCGTCGATGTTGTCGGGCGTCATAACGATACATTCGGGCACAAATTGATGTCGGATATCATATTGCGTGCACCGGCAGCTTTCGTCATCCAGCAATCGGCAAGCAACGCAGGTTAGGGCAACCTCACCACTGTCCTCGTCTTCCAGCTTGTTCAGGCAACATTTGCCGCAGCCGTCGCACAAAGCTTCCCACTCGCGCTGGTTCATCTTGCGCAGGGGTTTGCGTTCCCAGAACCGGGCGGGCAAGCCTGTGCGTTCAATCGGATCTGTGCTCATAGGCTGTCCAGAATGCTGCGCGCCTTTTCGCAATCCGTATCCATTTGCGCGATAAGGGCGTCCAGCCTGTCAAAGGTCAGTTCCGGGCGCAGGAAATCAATCAAACCCACCGACAGAGTCGCCCCGTAGAGATCGCCTGAAAAGTCGAAAAGGAAGGTTTCAATATTGGGCACCTCACCGTTGAACATGGGCCGCACCCCAACCGACGCCGCGCCGTGATAGCTGCCCTGATGCGGGCCATCCAGCACATCGACCAATACGGCATAGACACCGAATTTTGGTGGATGTAGCCCTTCGATGGACATATTTGCGGTGGGAAAACCCAACTCGCGCCCGCGCTGCTCACCCCCGATCACTTCACCTTCGATCCTGTGCCAGTGGCCGAGCATGGTGGCAGCGTCCCGCGGGTGGCCTTCGCTGAGTGCTGTGCGGATCGCGGTCGAGGATACCACGTTGTCGGAGCGCTCCATCAGCGGTGCGATGGTCACGCCAAATCCCATATCCTGCCCAAAGCGGACCAGATCGTCTGCCGTTCCGCTGCGCCCTTTGCCAAAGCAGAAATCGGCGCCGACAACGACATGCGACAGGCCGAGGCCATCGCAGATCACATTGCGGGCAAACTCTTCGGGTGAAAGACCAGCGAGTGCAGCGTTGAAGGGCAGTTCATACAGTTTCTCCACGCCCATCTTTTCCAGCCGGTGCGCCCGCGCATTCCCGCGCATCAGCCGGAAGGGCTGTGTGTCGGGGGCAAAATACTCACGCGGATGTGGCTCGAACGTCAAAACACCCAGCGGCGCATCAGGGGCCGCGTTGCGGGCCAGCGCGATGACGGACTGATGCCCAAGGTGCACGCCATCAAAATTCCCGATCGCCACGCTCGCGCCGCGATCTTTTGGCTCAACAAACTGGAAGTCTCGGATGATCTGCATGCGAAGTGGGTACTGTTCATCCCAGCTATGTTCAAGCACCTCATCCGAGTGGTTGAAAAATTCCTGCTAGGAACGCTGCGGGTCTTTCTGACTAGTCAGAGCGTCGGAGCGCTTCAGCCTTGCCCTAATGTACTTGGCGGCTGACCGGAAATGACTGGGTCCTGCTGCCTCAGCCCAACGGCCTGTTGTCCAGTTGTTGTTCGCCCCTTTCATAGGGCCATCATAAAGTTCGGCGTTTGAACAGGATTGCAAGAATGCATCCAGCTTTGCCGCAGCTTGATCCAAAGCCACCAGGGCATCCTCCCAAGAGATGTGTGACTGTTGCTGACGCAATTCAGCATTGTAGCGGCTCAGATCGTTCCATTTGTAGCCCTCTGCCGGAAAATACACTGTCTTTCCGGCCTGACCATCGGTGTACCAACCCAAGAACAACTCGATCCAATGTGCCCTATGCGCGATTACATCCTTGATTGATGTATCCTCATCATCCTTGCGCAGTGCATCGGCCGCCGAAATAGGGGCGATCAGTGTCTTCAGTTTCAGGAACTCTTTCTGCGTAATGCTTAGCAATTCTTCTTTGCTTGTTGCGGCCATAGATAACCCCTATTGCGAAACCTGTGGATTGCGCAGAGGCTATCGGTTTTGCATCTGAGGCGAATGACACAGATCAACTGTGCTCAACGGCATCTTAGAAAATAGTGCTGATCAGTCGAATTTACGCGACGGGGCCAGCACCATGGCTTCGCCGATCAGAACCTTCTTCCCGTCGACCGAGCAATGACAATCCAGCTTGACGCGGCGCTTGGAGAATTCGATGTCGATCACTTTGACCTCGGCATAGACCATATCGCCGGGACGCACCGGGGCCAGGAACTTCAGCGACTGGCCCATGTAAACTGTGCCATGGCCCGGCAGTTGTTCGCCAATCACGGCCGAGATCAGACCCGCTGTTAGCATCCCATGTGCAATACGGCCCTCAAAGATCGTATCGCGCGCATAGTCATCATCCAGATGCACCGGGTTCCGGTCGGTCGACACCTGGGCAAACATCTCGATATCTTCGTCTGTCACCACTTTGCGCAAGTAACGGGTCATGCCCATTTCGATGTCTTCGATACAGATCGTTCCGCGCGGAAGATTGTCCAACATGTTGCCCTCACTCGACATCGATCGTGAAACAAAAATCCACTGATCGCCCTAGAATGGCAACTTTATTACTTCGCAACTGCAGAAAATCAAGCCCAAAATTTCTATCTCAAACGCCCAATCGTGTAGGTTGGGTTGATCTTTTCTTTTTGAATATAGCCAGTTAGGGATTCTTCGTGCGGATGATGTGTTGTTTTTGTTTCAGCTGCGGCCAAACCGCCCGAGATAAACAGCGTATCGATTCCCTCACCCATACCACCCAGAATGTCGGTGTGGGGGCCATCACCAATGGCCAGGATGTCCCCATCCGGGATGTCTGCGCCCAGCTCCTGTAGCCTGCGACGGGCCAAATCATAAATCGGGGGATGAGGCTTGCCAAAATAGAGGCTTTCGCCTCCCATCTCAGTATACAGCTTCGCCAGAGCCCCTGCGCACCACTCGCGTACCTCGCCCCGATCCACCACGATATCCGGGTTTGCGCATAGCAGTTTCATCCCCATTTGCTTGGCATACAGGAAATCCGCGCGGTTCACATCCGGGTCCGCCATGGGATCAAAGGGCCCGCAACATACGATCCCTTCGGCCTGATCCAGTGGAACGCGGTCGACATGGATTGGGTGATCCAGCAGCTTCAGTGGTTCGAAAAAACCGGCGTCGCGCTCCCATTCCCCCATGAAATAGACCTTGTGCCCAACAACGCCGCGGAACATTGCAGACCGGGCGGAATCTCCGCTGGTCGCGATGGTGTCATAAGCATCGGCTGGCACATTGAACTGCGCCAATTGCGAGGCAACCCCGGCCCGTGGTTTGGGCGAGTTGGTCACCAGAACAACCAAACCGCCCGCCGCACGATAGGATTGCAATGCAGCCACCGCTTCGGGAAACGCCGTAATACCGTTGTGGACGCATCCCCAGAGGTCAACAAACAGCGCTTTATAACGGTCCGAAATCTCGGTCAGCGAGGAGATGATCTGGGTCATTGGCTTTCTTTCAGCGTTGGGGCGCGGGTGGCCTAGGCTATGGCAGACGGAAACAGGTTTTGCCAGAGGGGGCTCTGCCCCCGCCCCCCTTTGGAGGGCTCCCCCGAGATATTTTGAGCCAGATGAAGCAGGGATCCTTTATTCATCTGGCTCTAAATATCCCGGAGCGCGAGGCAGAGCCTCGCAAAAAGAAGAAAGGCGCCCGGATGGGCGCCTTGGTATCTCGGTTTGTTTGCGATCAAACTTTCAGATTTGGGATGATCTGCTTTTTGCGGCTCATGACGCCGGGCAAGACCACGGTGTCTCCATCAACGGCAGCGTCAAAGCTCTTTTCGGCAACGCTTTTGACCAGATCGTTGGGCACCAGCAAAGTGGCTTCTTCGTTCAGGATATCAACGACGAACAACAGCACCTGATCGACGCCGTCTTCCTTGGCGACATCTACCATCGAAGCGGCCAGGCTGTCTTTGCGGTCCAGCACAACTCCGGGCGCTGTTGTTTCCAGAACCGAGACGCGAAACTTGGTGCCGTCAACTTCGTATTCCTTGCTATCCATGCGGATCAACTCGGCGTCCGAGAAAGACGAAACATCCGATTTTGCTGCGAACATATCGGCCGCATAGGCCGAGACATCCAAGCCCAGTTCCGCAGCCAGTTTCTCGGCCACGGCGCGGTCATGCGCAGTGGTGGTGGGTGAGCGGAATTCCAGTGTGTCCGACAGGATGCAGGTCAGCGCGGCACCTTTGACGGCGTCTGGCATCTTGGCCGCGTCGTCACCGATCAGGTCGACCATGATCGTCGCGGTACACGCAAGCGGGCGCACAGTGATGTCGATCGGGCCTTTGGTTTCCAGACCGCCAACCAGCTTATGGTGGTCGATGATCGCGCGGATATCGGCGTTGTTGACGCATGCGGGCAGTTCGGCCGGGTTGTTGGTGTCGACGATGACAACCGGTGCGTCTGCCTCCACATCCGAGATGATGCGCGGTTTGGGCAGGTCCCAACGCTGCAGCATAAAGGCAGCCTCGGTGTTGGGTTCGCCCAGCAAGACGGGCTCGGCCTGTTCGCCTTTGATTTCGTTCAAATACCAGGACCACAGGATCGGCGAGCCTGTGGAATCGGTATCCGGAGATTTGTGACCAAATACAAGGGTTGTCATGACAGTATCCTGAGGATTGTAGTTTTGCGCGCCTTATAGGTTGGTCCAAACCAATTGTCACCAAGAGCTTCGCGCATGCGACGGTTCGTCTGATGCGTAGTGGGTAGTGACCGAATGGCTAAAAGGGTGCGGGGGTCAGCGTGTATCCGGCCTGTTCCAGCAAGGCCAATAGCCCGAAATCATCACCCAGGTGGCCAGCGCCCACCGCGATGACGGCGGTCTGGTTCTGAATGCTCAGGATGTGCTCCATCCAATTGGCATTACGTTCTATCAGCATCTTATCTTCGAACCGGTCCCATTCCGCTGCGTATTCGGTTTCAGACAATCCCGAAGCCTCAAGCCCCTGTAGCCGTGCAAGTTGCAGAATCTGGGCATGCTTTTCTTCTAGATAGGCGTTGGCAATCGTGGTCAGGTGATTGGCGTCGCTTTGCAACGCACCGGTCATCCGAACCAGTGATTCCACCTGATCTTGCATCGGAAGATCGTCAAACATGGTCATAAGGTCTTCGACCCGTTCAAGGGAATGCTGCGGGATGTCATGGGCCTCGGCCAGATCGGTCAGCCGCGCATCCATTCCATATTTGGCATCTGGGCTCTGCATCAGGCAGGGCGGGATGCCCAGCATCATACTGAGAAACCAGGGGCGCATCTTTGCCGCCATCCAGCTGGGGATGCCACGTTCCGCTAGTGTGTTGGATAAATTCGCCCAGTCTTCAGCGCTCATCAGGTCGATCAGTGTGGGCCCTGAGTTGATCATGACCGGGCTGAGATCCTGTGCGAGACCTTGTTCAAATGTCTTCATCTCGGCCTGAGTGACCTCGAAGTAAAAGGCATCGGCCTGGCTGAGGGCAGGGGCCAGGCGTTCAACCACCGCATCCATGCGAGGATCATTGGTATGGAGCGTTCCGATCAGGTGCAGCGTGGTGTCCCCTTTGCGGGCAACCCAATGGTTGCCTTCCGCATAGGGAATGTTGGCGAGGGATTGATCCAGGCGGTCCTGCTGTGCGGTAGACATCAGCGGGCGCAGGTCGTGCCCTTCGCAGGTGGCGTGTACCGCAGCGGGCAGCAGCATAAATCCGATCAGGGCCAACAGGCGCATGTGCGATCCTCCGGGATGGGTCAGGCAAGGACTTAGTCATGCAAATGCAGCATATTCAAGGCGACGCATCTGGTATTTCTGTCGGAAACCCATAGCATCGGGTCATGGAGCGCGAGCAGGATCTTTATCCCCCGATCAAGGCGTTGTTAGAGCGTCAGGGTTATACCGTGAAGGGCGAAGTGGGCCCGGCGGATATCATGGCGGTGCGCGACGGATCTGACCCCGTGATTGTCGAGCTGAAATTGCGGTTTTCTCTGGCCTTGTTTCATCAGGCCATTGCGCGGCTAAAGATCACCGATCAGGTCTATATCGGGGTGTGCAAGCCAAAGGGGCGCACCGCTCGGCGGGCACTGAAGGACAATCTGGCGATGTGCCGTCGTCTGGGTCTGGGGCTGATCACTGTTCGTGCCGATGGCGCGGTCGAAGTGCAGTGTGATCCCGGGCTCTACGCGCCGCGAAAGAACAAGGTCAAAGCAGCGCGCATGCTGCGGGAATTTGATCGACTGGAGGGTGATCCCAACGCTGGTGGTGCGACTCGGTACGGGATTGTGACTGCATATCGGCAGGACGCACTAAAATGCGCCGCGCATCTGGCAGAGCACGGCGCAACCAAAGGTTCTGAGGTTGCGGTTGCGACCGGTGTTTCTGTCGCCACACGCTTGATGCGTGAAAACCATTATGGCTGGTTCGATAAGGTTGAGACAGGTGTTTATGGCCTGTCCTCTGCGGGTGAAGAGGGGCTGAAGCACTGGGCATATAGCTGGGAAGATGCGGATGAAATCTAGCCACGCGGATGGGCTTATTCACTCAGCATGCGCTTCGATCTCGGCGATCATTGCGCGGCCAATATCGGAAATCACAGCGTTGCGTTTTGCAAAGGATGCGTTTGTTTCGGTGAGATAGATGGCCGTCAGATAGGTGCGTGGCTCTGGGGTTTGGAGAAAAGCGATGATCGCGCGGCTACCGTGGCCGCCAGCGCCGGTCTTGTCCCCGATTGTCCAACCTTCTGGGACATGAGGGCGGATGAGTTCGTCGGCGACCTGATCTTCGATCATCCATTGCCTGAGTTGAACGGCAGAGTCTGGTGAAAGGCGCGTGCCATCCAGCAGCCTTTCCAACGTCTCCAAAATCGCCCGGGGCGTTGTTGTATCGCGTAGATCACCTGGTGTGGCTTGGTTCAGCGCTGTTTCCCAGCGATCAAGGCGGGTGATGGTGTCGCCTGTAGTCCGCAGAAAGCCGGTTAGTTCGCTGGGCCCGCCCAATCGCTGCAACAACAGGTTGGCTGCGGTGTTGTCGCTGATCGTTATGGTTGCTTTGCACAGGTCTCGCACGGTCATGCCGGTTTCTACGTACTTACTGGTGACGGGCGAGTAGTCGACGAGGTCAGATGATTGATAGGTAACGCGTTCCGATAACGCTTGGGTACCTGTGTCGACCCCTGCCAAAATCGCGCCGCACAAAAGAGGTTTGAATGTGCTGGACATCGCAAACCGTTCATCCGCGCGATAGGCAACCTCCAATCCGCTGTCGACCTCGTACAGCAGCACCCCAATCCGTGCGTCAAGTTCGCGCTCCCATGCCTTAACAGTATCAGTCAGGCTCTGCGCTTGAACCGGCGTGGCCGGACCTGTGGTCACATAAGTCAAAAGTAGTAGACCGACAGCAAGAAATTGAAATCTGCGCATCGAATTTGCCCCGTATTGTTTTTGTCGTGGCCTACCTATGCAGCTGGCCTTCGCAATCAACCACATGGTCCATCAGGTTTGGCCAAAAAATTTCACCTCAACTTGTTGACTCGCTTCTTTCGACACCCTAGCTATGCCGCGTTATCACTCGAACCCACTGAGTGCTAACGCCTCACCGACAGGTGAGGGGAGGATAGATAAACTTTGAGCCCAAGGAGCTGCAAAGATGGCATTGAAACCGCTTCATGACCGTGTGCTGGTTCGCCGTACCGAAAGCGACGAAAAAACCGCAGGCGGACTGATCATTCCCGACAGTGCAAAAGAAAAGCCCAGTGAAGGCGAAGTCGTTGCGACCGGCGAAGGCGCCCGCAAAGACAGCGGCGAACTGATCGCAATGGCTGTAAAAGCTGGCGACAAGATCCTGTTCGGCAAATGGTCGGGCACCGAGGTTCAGGTCGACGGCGAAGAGCTGCTGATGATGAAAGAAAGCGACATCATGGGGATCATCGAGTAAGCCGCCGCGCTTCACTCTGATCTTCATTCCAAACTTATTTCTCAAGGAGAAACGACATGGCTGCAAAGGACGTCAAGTTCGACACCGATGCCCGTAACCGCATGCTGGCAGGTGTGAACATCCTAGCCGATGCTGTTAAAGTGACCCTGGGCCCCAAAGGCCGTAACGTGGTTCTGGACAAATCCTTCGGCGCACCGCGCATCACCAAAGACGGTGTTTCGGTTGCCAAGGAAATCGAACTGGAAGACAAGTTCGAAAACATGGGCGCGCAGATGGTGAAAGAAGTCGCCAGCCGCACCAATGACGAAGCCGGTGACGGCACCACCACTGCAACCGTTCTGGCTCAGTCCATCGTCAAAGAAGGTCTGAAGCAGGTTGCCGCGGGTCTGAACCCGATGGACCTGAAGCGCGGCATCGACCTGGCGACCGCCAAGGTTGTTGAAGGCATCAAAGCTGCTTCGCGCGAAGTCAAAGACTCGGCAGAAGTTGCTCAGGTTGGCACCATCTCGGCCAACGGCGAAGCCGAAATCGGCAGCCAGATCGCAGACGCGATGCAGAAGGTTGGCAACGAGGGCGTTATCACCGTCGAAGAAAACAAAGGTCTGGAAACCGAGACCGATGTTGTCGAAGGTATGCAGTTCGACCGTGGCTACCTGTCGCCTTACTTCGTCACCAACGCAGACAAGATGATCGCAGAACTCGACGACTGCATGATCCTGCTGCACGAAAAGAAACTGTCCTCGCTGCAGCCGATGGTTCCGCTGCTCGAGCAGGTGATCCAGTCGCAAAAGCCGCTGCTGATCATCGCGGAAGACGTTGAAGGCGAAGCGCTGGCAACTCTGGTTGTCAACAAACTGCGCGGCGGCCTGAAAATTGCTGCTGTCAAAGCACCGGGTTTCGGCGATCGCCGCAAAGCCATGCTGCAGGACATCGCGATCCTGACCGGCGGTCAGGTCATCAGCGAAGACCTGGGCATGAAGCTCGAGTCCGTCACCATGGACATGCTGGGCACCGCCAAGAAGATCGAGATCACCAAAGACGAAACCACCATCGTCGACGGTGCCGGCGAGAAAGCCGAGATCGAAGCCCGTGTTGGCCAGATCCGCACGCAGATCGAAGAAACCACCAGCGACTACGACCGTGAGAAGCTGCAAGAGCGCGTTGCCAAACTGGCAGGCGGTGTTGCCGTTATCCGCGTCGGTGGCATGACCGAAGTGGAAGTGAAAGAGCGTAAGGACCGTGTGGACGATGCTCTGAACGCAACACGCGCTGCTGTTCAGGAAGGCGTCGTCGTGGGCGGCGGTGTTGCTCTGGTTCAGGCCGGTAAAGCACTGGAAGCTCTGAAAGGTGCAAACGCCGATCAGGACGCTGGCATCAACATCGTTCGCAAGGCCATCGAAGCGCCGCTGCGCCAGATCGCCGAGAACGCAGGTGTTGACGGTGCGGTTGTTGCGGGCAAAGTCCGTGAATCTTCGGACGCGGCATTTGGCTTCAACGCTCAGACCGAAGAATATGGCGACATGTTCTCGTTCGGTGTGATCGACCCTGCCAAAGTTGTCCGGACCGCTCTGGAAGACGCGGCATCGGTTGCTGGCCTGCTGGTCACCACCGAAGCGATGGTTGCTGACAAGCCCGCCAAAGAGGGCGCGGCCCCTGGCGGCGGTATGCCCGACATGGGCGGCATGGGCGGCATGATGTAAGCTGCTTAGGCCTTAGTGCTTATCGACGGGGTCGCCTTCGGGCGGCCCCGTTTCGTTTTGAATGCCCGCTTTGCGGACATGCCTCCGGCGGAGGTATTTTTGAACAGAAGAAGCTGCGGTGCGTTTGCAGGAATGTGAGTGTGCAAAGCTGACAGACGCAGGTATGCGATTGGGATGAAGTTGTTTTTGCTGACCGCCCTGACCATGTGCGCCTTTGCGGCGAATTCGATCCTGAACCGGCTGGCGATTGACAGTGGTGCCAGCGATCCTGCCAGCTTTGCAGTTGTACGCGTTCTGGCTGGCGCGGTGGTTCTGAGCCTATTGGTGTGGGGGCGCAAGGGTGGAATGCCGCTGCGTTCTAGGCGGCGGGTTCTGGGGGCAGGGTCCCTATCCTTGTACATGATTGGGTTTTCGGTGGCCTATTTGACGCTGGATGCGGGTCTTGGGGCGCTGATCCTGTTCGGGGTTGTGCAGATATCCATGTTTGTGATTGGCGCATTGACTGGGACGACACCCACAGGACGCCAAATTGCAGGTGCTGCGGTCGCTTTGGGCGGCTTGACCTTTGTACTATGGCCGACCGAGGCGGTTCAGGTAGACGCAGCGGGAGCTGCGCTGATGGTCGCCGCTGGTTTTGGTTGGGCGATCTATTCTTTGGTCGGACGGTCCGAGTCAGACGCCTTGGCCGGGACAGCGGCGAACTTTGTTGTCGCGCTTCCCGTAACGACGTTGGCACTGGTTTTCTTGGGGGGCGACTGGCAGATCAATGTAACCGGATGTGCGTTGGCTATTTTGTCAGGCGGGGTCACGTCGGGCCTGGGATATGCGCTTTGGTACCGGGTCTTGCCGCAACTCGCGCCCTCGGTTGCCGCGGTGGTTCAGCTGAGTGTGCCAGTGATCGCGATTGTCGGCGGTGTGGTCCTGTTGGGTGAAGTTGCAGACGCGCGGCTGTTGGCTGGGGCAGCTTTGGTGCTGGGTGGCATCGCCTTGGCCGTTCTGCGCCGGACCCAAGGGTAGGTCTTCCCTCAGCCCCTCATAGGCAGTATTGGGCGGTCATGAGAATTCTGCTCGCCCTCATTTTCCTGTGCCTGCCCGCAGCGGCCAGCGCCAAATGTGTCATCCTGTTGCATGGGCTGGCGCGGACCGAGGCGTCGTTCTCGGTGATGGAGCAGTTGTTCAAAGCCCATGGCTACACCGTCATCCGTCCGGGCTATCCGTCGACAGATCTGGGCATTCCCGAACTGGCTGAACAGACACTGCCCGATGCGTTTGCAGCCTGCGGTGAAGATACAGCCAATGTTGTCGCGCATTCCATGGGCGGTATCTTGTTGCGATATTGGCTTCAGGACAACGCACCGGAAAACCTGGGCCGTGTCGTCATGCTGGGCCCACCCAATCAGGGCAGCCAACTTGTTGACGAACTTAGCGCATGGGAAGTGTTCGGTTATCTGAACGGCCCCGCCGGATTGCAACTGGGCACTGGGCCTGAAGGCATCCCCCAAAAGCTACCGGCAGTGGAGTTCGAACTGGGTGTGATCGCGGGCGAGAACTCATTGAACCCGGTGTTTTCTTCACTGATCGATGGGCGGGACGATGGTAAGGTTTCGGTCCGAACCACCAAGGTGGATGGCATGGCGGATCATATCGTTTTGCCGGTGACACACACGTTCATGATGAACAATCCGCGCGTGATGGCACAGGCCCTGCATTTCATCGAGTTCGGTGAGTTTGATCCACAGATAACCTGGCTGGATGGGGTCACTGACATCATTGACGAGATTTGCATCGGGCAGGACTGCTCTGAGCCCGAATCGGAGCCAACCAGATGACCACGCTGGAGCTGACGCTGTGCAACGCCGAAGTGCTGTTGCCGAGCGTAGGGCTGACACAGGTGCCCGTAGCAATAGCTGATGGGCAAGTGCAGGCCTCAAGCGCTGGGCGTCAGATTGACCTGACGGGTTTTTTGGTTCTTCCGGGAATCATCGACCTACATGGTGACGGTTTCGAACGCCATATCGCCCCGCGCCGGGGTGCCATGAAGCAAATGAACGAGGGCATTTTGTCGGTTGAGGCAGAGCTGGCGGCAAACGGGATCACCACCGGAGTACTGGCGCAGTTCTATAGCTGGGAAGGTGGCGTGCGCGGCCCCGATTTTGCCGCACAGGTCTTTGCCGCGATAGCTGCGGTTAGGGACAGCACCGTCACCGACTTGATCCCTCAGTTAAGGTTCGAAACCCACATGCTGGACGACTATGCCGATCTGGCTGTTCGGATCAAAGACTGGCAAGTGCCTTACGTGGTCTTCAACGACCACTTGCCACATGACCGGCTTACGCAGGGCAAAAAACCGCCGCGCCTGACCGGGCAAGCGCTGAAAGCAGGGCGGAACCCGGATGTTCATTTCCAGATGTTGCTTGATATGTATGCCCGTCAGGCAGAAGTTCCCGCTGCGATCGAAGCACTATGCGCTAAGCTAGAAGGGCTGGGTATTCACCTCGGCAGCCACGACGATGCAACCGCAGATGCCCGGGCATGGTGGCGGGAGCGCGGTGTTCACATCTCTGAATTCCCCGAAACTCTGGAAGCGGCTGAGGCTGCACGTTCGGGTGGGGATCACATTATCCTCGGTTCACCCAATGTGGTCCGGGGTGGGTCACACAAAGGAAATGCCAGCGCTGTTGAACTGATTGCCATGGGGCTCTGTGACGCGCTGGCCTCGGACTATCACTACCCCAGCCCGCGCCGTGCGGCGTTGATGCTGGCTAAAAGCGGCGTGCGGGATCTGGTTGGCGCCTGGGATTTGATCTCATCAGGTCCCGCGCGCGTTTTGGGCCTCGAAGACCGAGGCACGATAGAGCCGGGCAAACGCGCTGACCTTGTCATTCTGGATCGGAAGAGCCACCGCGTCGCCGCCACACTGGCCGGAGGACGCATCAGCTACATGTCCGGGGACATCGCGGCCCGGTTCATCTCTTAAACCCAGCCTGCTTCTCTTGTTCACAAATACCTCCGCCGGAGGCATCACGCGTCAGCGTGATTTCTATGCGCGCGTGATCCGGTTGAAATGCCCCATTTTCCGGCCTGCCTTGACCTCTGCCTTACCATAGAGGTGCAGGGCGACGTCCCGTTCCTGAGCCAGCTCAGGAACGCGGTCCATATCGGCGCCGATCAGGTTTTCCATCACGACATCCGAATAGCGCTGCCCGTCACCCAAGTGCCACCCAGCGACAGCGCGGATGTGCTGTTCGAACTGATCGACGGCGCAGCCATTCTGCGTCCAATGGCCAGAGTTATGGACGCGCGGCGCGATCTCATTCACGATCAAACCCTCGGGCGTCACAAACAGTTCAACCCCCATCACTCCGACATAATCGAGCGCATTCAGGATGTTGGCCGCCAGCAGGATCGCGTCGGTGCGTTGCGCTGGGTGCAGGCGCGCAGGCACGGTGGTCGTGTGAAGAATACCGTCCCGATGCACGTTTTCGCCCGGATCGAAACATGCGACCTGACCGTCCAGCCCACGTGCGGCAATAATTGACACCTCATGGCTGAAATCAACGAACCCTTCCAGGATCGAAGGCGCGCCATTCATGTTGGCCAAGGCCGCTTCGGCATCCTCGGGTGTCTGCAAACGCGCCTGACCTTTGCCGTCGTAACCGAACCGGCGGGTTTTCAGGATGGCCGGGGTTCCGATCTGATCAATTGCGGCCTCAAGGCTGCTCAGATCTGACACATCCGCAAAAGGCGCTGTGTTCAGGCCCAGCTCCTGCAAGAACCGCTTTTCGGTCAGCCGATCCTGACTGACGCGCAAGGCTTCGCGTCCAGGGCGAATAGGGCGGTGCGCTTCCAGTATATCCAGCGCCTCGGTCGGGATGTTCTCGAACTCATAGGTGATGACATCGACCGAATCTGCAAAGGCCCTCAGTGCCTCGGCATCGTCGTAAGCCGCCGTTGTCACCCGATCTGCGACCTGACCGGCAGGTGGGTTCGCGCCGGGCTCGTAGATATGGCTGACAAAGCCCAGCCGCGCCGCCGCGACTGACAGCATGCGGCCCAACTGACCACCGCCCAGAATTCCAATAGTTGCACCGGGGGCCAGCATGTGTGTCATCATCAGGTCTCCAACCGTTTGCCGATCGCGGCCAGGGCTGCGTTCAGCGCGTCATGTGCCCCGCCTGACCGTAGCGCATCGGTCATTTGCAGGCTCAGCGTTCCATCAGTGGCCAGCGCGTCGCGCTCTGCCGCAAGTTGCCCCGCTTTGCCCTTTTCCATCGCGGAAAGGAAGCCCGAGATCAGCTGTGTCGTATAAAATTCTGCGCCGTCTGCGTTTCCGGTTTGATCGGCCAACCAATCTGCTCCGGTCGCCATCAAATCCAGTATCCCTGGCACCATGGCGCAGATCGCGAAATGGGTGTTCAACGCGGCCTGGTCTGCAACCTTGATCACCGGGTTTTCCGGTTCGAACAGATCGGCCAGCAAGCGATCATTGCCCAGAGCGGCCAAGGGGCAACCACCGGTTGCCAGAAAGCCCAGTGGGATGGTCTGCACGAAATCCGACGCAGGCGCACAGAGCTCTGCCAACTGTTCGGTTGATATGGCGGCCATTACCGAAACGATCTGATGATCCGCGCGAAAGGTCAGAGGGGTCAGAATATCAGCGGCCACCTGTGGGCGCAGACACAAAAACACGATGTCCGATGGGTCGAGCACTGATTGGACATCCGCGACCGTCACACCCAGTTCTGATTTGAGTTGCGCCGACACCTTGGCACTGCGTTCGGTGACCCAGATGTCATGACCTCTGGCCGCCAGAAAGCGCACCATAGGTGCCGCGATGTGGCCGGTTCCGACAAAGCCGATCCGGCTCATCCTTCGGGTTCTTCTGCGATAGAGGCTGACAAAGCCATGCGCCATGCATCCAGCCGCTGGGCCAACGCGTCATCCTGAAGTGCCAGAATACCGGCGGCCATCAGCCCTGCATTTGCACCACCGGCCGATCCGATCGCCATGGTGGCAACTGGGAAACCTTTGGGCATCTGCACAATGGAATACAGCGAATCAACACCAGACAGAGCACGGGTCTGAACAGGAACGCCAATCACCGGCACCCGCGTTTTTGAGGCCATCATGCCCGGAAGATGCGCCGCACCGCCCGCGCCTGCGATGATCACGTTCAAGCCGCGTTCGGCGGCAGTTTTACCATAGTCCCAAAGGCGGTCCGGCGTGCGGTGGGCCGACACGATACGCTTTTCATAGGCGACACCCAATTCGTCCAGAATATCTGCGGCCTCTTTCATGGTGGGCCAGTCCGACTGGCTACCCATGATGATCCCGACTTTGACGTTACCCATCCGTTTGATCCCCGCCCTGTTCGCAGAGCGCGAACTATATCCAAATCCGCCTTAGTGGCAATGCGTTAAGCCGATATCAGGCGATGATGTCCGGCGTCAGACGATCCTCGATAAGGCGGATGATATCCTTAAGGCGCAGCTTTTCTTTTTTCAGCCGTCGCAAGGTCAGCTGATCCGCCGTACTGCGCTCATGCAACGCTTCGATGGCTTCGTCCAGATCACGGTGCTGCCGTCGGAAAACTTCAAGCTCAACCCGCAAAACGTCATCGGTTTTCATCGAAAGATCGGTGGGCGCGTTCATTGGCGACTCGGGCTGGTTGTGGTGCTTACCCAACAAGATAGTGTGTCAGACGTTATCACGCCAGACCTTGTGGACATCCTGGTTTCTTCCCATATTCTATAGTGCGCGGTTGCCAGAACGGGGCCGCACCACACGTCGCTTTGGCAATAAAGGACGAGAAAACGTGTCAAAACTTACTCTTGGCTCATACCCGCATCTTTTGGGGTTCGAGCAGTTGGAACGCCTTTTGGAACGGTCTGCAAAGGCCGGCAATGAAGGGTACCCGCCCTACAATATCGAACAGACGTCGGATTTTTCGTACCGGATTACTCTGGCTGTGGCCGGGTTTGCCGAAGAAGACTTGTCGATCACCATCGAGGATCGCCAACTTGTGATCCGTGGCCGTCAGCGTGACGATAGCGAGGGGCGCATCTTCCTGCACCGTGGCATCGCGGCGCGCCAGTTTCAGCGCATGTTCGTGCTGGCCGATGGTGTCGAGGTGGGCGAGGCGATCATGGAGAACGGTCTGCTGCATGTGGATCTAACCCGCGCCGTGCCGGAAACCGTGGTGCAGACAATCAACATACGGAAGGGGTAAGAGCAATGAATACACCGATTGAAATCAACACCGAAGGCGACCGTATCGTTTATGTCAAAACGGTCGAGGTTGCCGATCTGCCAAGCGATCTGCAGGATCAGGCAGGTGATCTGGATCAGCTTTATGCCGTGCACGATTCCGATGGTCAGCAATTGGCGCTAGTCGCCGACCGCAAGCTGGCCTTTGTTCTGGCACGACAGCATGATCTGTCTCCGGTCGCAGTTCACTGAGGGGCCCCTTTACGCCCGTTTTGGGCGTGACAATCCCAATGACACGCGCGATGGTTTGAAACCGGCGAACCCCGCCGCTTTTTTCCTGTGTTCGGAGGCCGCGCGATGAGCTGGTTTGACTTTGATTGGGTGGATGCGTTCAGTGACCGCGCTTTTGGTGGAAATGGCTGCGCCGTTGTGCACGATGGCGCGGTTCTGCCAGCGGATGTTTGCATGGCCTATGTCCGCGAAACCTCACTGGTGGAATGCACATTCACCGGGCCATCTGATGTTGCCGATATCCAGGTGCGGTACTTTCTGGCCAGTCGCGAGATCCCCTTTGCCGGACATCCGACAATCGCGACGGTGGCTGCGATGCGGTCGCGTGGTTTGATCTCGGGCAATGCTCTGACACTCGAAACAGGTGCGGGGCTTGTGGCGATCAAGTTGAATGGGGACGAGATCGAGATGACCCAGGTCGCGCCAGAGTTCGGTGCGCATGTACCTGCTGACCTCGTTGCCACGACCATCGGGGTGCCAGAAAGTGCCATTGTATCTCCGCCTCAGTTCGTTTCAACCGGGCTGCCCTTTTGCATAACGGTTCTGCGAGATCACGAGGCGTTGCGCGCAGCGCGGCTTGACGTAGGGCCATTGCGCGAAGTTGCCGCCGCTGCCGGGTTTTCCGGTTCGGACATGGCCGAGCCGTTTCTGGTGACCTTGCAAGGTGCAACAGCCGAGGGAGATACATTCTCGCGTCTCTTGCTGGCCCCTCCCAGCCCGCCCGAGGACCCGTTTACCGGATCAGCCACCGGTGCAATGGCGGCCTATCTTTGGGAACACGGGTTGATGGCAAAAGACAGTTTCATCGCAGAACAGGGGCATGACATGGGTCGCCCTGGTCAGGCGACGGTAACCCGCGTTGGGCCCTCTGATGCGATGACCGGGATCAAGGTTGCAGGGCGTGGACATGTGCTGATGCGCGGACAGGTGGACTTGCCCGATCAGATGTGACCGCATTTTGGGTTCAGCCAAAAGAAAAGCCCCGGTCTAGGCGGGGGCTTTCTGTATTCTGGTATGTTACCCGGCGATCAGGCCCATGCTTTCCAGTTTTAGCAGGACCTGGTGGGCGCAATTGTCGACCTCGACATTCTCGGTCTCGACGCTCAGTTCAGGGTTTTGGGGAACGTCGTAAGGATCTGAGATCCCGGTGAATTCCTTGATCTTACCTTCGCGGGCCAGCTTATAGAGCCCCTTACGGTCGCGGCGTTCGCATTCCTCGATACTGGTCGCCACATGGACCTCGCAGAAGGCACCGAACTGCTCGATCTCTTCGCGCACGGCGCGACGGGTAGTGGCATAGGGCGCAATCGGCGCGCAGATGGCGATGCCACCGTTTTTGGTGATCTCAGACGCGACATACCCGATGCGGCGAATGTTCAGGTCGCGGTGCTCTTTCGAGAAGCCCAGTTCCGAAGACAAATTCTTCCGCACGATGTCACCATCCAGCAGGGTTACCGGACGGCCACCCATCTCCATCAGCTTGACCATCAGCGCGTTAGCGATGGTGGATTTTCCGCTCCCTGAGAAACCTGTGAAGAACACAGTAAAGCCCTGCTGGCTGCGCGGCGGCTTGGTCTTACGCAGTTCTGTGACGACTTCGGGGAAGCTGAACCATTCTGGGATTTCAAGCCCCTCGGACAAGCGGCGGCGCAACTCGGTGCCCGAGATGTTCAGGATGGTGACATTATCCTTATCCAGAATCTCGTCATTTGGTTCGTACTGGGCGCGTTCCTGCACATAGACCATATGTTTGAAGTCGACCATTTCGATGCCGATTTCATCCTGGTGTTTGCGGAACAGGTCCTGTGCGTCATAAGGCCCATAGAAATCCTCACCAGCCGAGTTTTTGCCAGGCCCTGCATGGTCGCGCCCGACGATGAAGTGGGTGCAGCCGTGGTTTGCGCGGATCAGGCCGTGCCACACTGCCTCACGCGGGCCTGCCATACGCATGGCGAGGTTCAGCAGGCTCATCGACGTGGTCGAGGCTGGATATTTGTCCAGCACCGCCTCATAGCAGCGGACGCGGGTGAAGTGATCGACGTCGCCCGGCTTGGTCATGCCGACAACCGGATGGATCAGCAGGTTGGCCTGCGCTTCTTTGGCGGCGCGGAAGGTCAGTTCCTGATGCGCGCGGTGCAGGGGGTTGCGTGTCTGGAAAGCCACAATGCGGCGCCAGCCCAGCTTGCGGAAATAGGCACGCAGCTCGTTCGGCGTATCGCGACGGGCGCGGAAATCATAATGTACAGGCTGTTGAATACCGACGACCGGACCGCCCAGATAGACCTTGCCAGCCACGTTGTGCAGGTAGTTAACCGCAGGGTGTGCATCGTCATCGGCGCCAAAGACCTTCTCGGCCTCACGCGACTTGTCCGGGGTCCACCGGTCGGTCACAGTCATGGTGCCAAGGATCACGCCTTCCTGATCGCGCAAGGCAATATCCTGGCCCAGCTCAATCCCTTCGGCAAAGTCTTCGTTGACGTCCAGCGTGATGGGCATGGGCCACAAGGTGCCATCGGCCAAGCGCATGTTTTCGACGACATTGTCATAATCGGCTTCGCTCAGGAAACCCTTGAGCGGGTTGAAGCCGCCATTCATCAACAATTCCAGATCGCAGATCTGTCGCGGGCTCAGGTCCCAGCTTGTCAGATCCGCGGCTTCAACTTTTAACTTCTGGGCCGAGTCATATGACACATACAATTCGGGGATCGGAGCCAGATTACTTAACATCGTCATCAGAATACTCTTGTCACAGTGTAAATTTGCCGGTGATTCTCGGCCGTTTCGGGGCGGATTTGCCCCGACTCTTACCCGAAGTCCACCACCGTCGCGAAACAAAGGACGATATGCGCTGATTTCCCCGGAAATGGAAGGATTTTCCCGTACACAATACCAAAGGCGACCGTGGTTCTGTTTCGGTAGCGCGATGCAATCAGGCAGAGGATGCTTGTTCTTCTCTGGTGGTGAGGTCGCTTAGCTCTGCGGCACGTGTAACAGGTACGGCGGGAACCGGTTCGGTCACGCCACGTAGCTGGAACAATTGGATCTGCTCGGGATTGATTGCCACTTCTGCCGCTTGCAGCAACTCCTTCGACACCAGCAGTTCGACCCCAAGTGCTTTGGTCTCGCTTTCAAGGCGGCTGGCGACATTGACAGCATCGCCGATAATGGTGTGCGATGCGTGCCCTGCGGCGCCGATTTCACCCAGCACCAGATCACCTAGATGCAGGCCCATTCCGATACGAATGCCCGGGCTTCCTTCGGCTGCGAGGCGTTGGTTGAAACCTTCCAGAGCAAGGCTGATTTCAATCGCAGCGTCTAGCCCTGATTTGGCAGAGACGGCGGCGTTGGCTTTGTTAAACACGGCCAACAACCCATCACCCATGTATTTGTCGACTACGCCGCCCGCATCGGTGATGGCCGGGACTATGGCGTCAAAGAACCGGTTCAACAGAAAGACGATGTCGTAAGGAAGCTGCCCGGTCGTACGCGCCGTAAAACCCCGCATATCCAAAAACAGCACGGCCAATTGCCGTTCCTGTCCTTGGCTGGCGTGCCCTCGATTCCGCTCGCCATCCGGGCGAAAGACGCGAAACACAGTCAGCGGGTCGGTTGGGCGGATTTGGCAGGCGAGCCGGGTTTGGGGCGAGGCACCCACCGCGGCCAGACTGCGGGCTTCGACCTCACTCGGGGCATCCAGCCCTTCGCTGCCATCTTCGACAATGACACGGCATGTGGTGCAACGCCCCTTGCCACCGCACAGAGCTGTGTGTGGGATGCCGTTGGCTTGAGATATTTCAAGCAATGTCATGCCTTTTTCTGCAACCACATCAGGGCCTTGCGCATAGGCGATCCGCACCGAATGCCTGCGACGCCAAAGCTTGCGGCCCAGAAAGAAGATCCCGCATGCGCCGAGCGTGAACAGAAAGCCCAGAACGGCGTTGTTCTTCATGGCAGACAGGGTGTCGAAGGTTTCCGGTGATGGCCAGTTGTAATACTCAATATATTGTTCACGCAGAAATTCATCAGCGAAATCCGCCCAGATGCGTCGGCCTTCGGTCAGCACACCGGCCAACGCAAATGAGGGCACAAAAACAGCCACGCCGATCAGATAGGGAACGGTTTTTGACCACCAACTGGTCAGGCGCAGCCACATATGAAGGCCGATACAGCCATGTATCCAGACGATCAGCAGCAGCAGGCTTTGCATCCAGATGGCTGAGCTGGGCCACATCAGTATGATGATGTACCCCATCTCATCATTGACGTCGAACACCTCATGCGCGATGCGGGTGTGGACGATATGCGCGATTAACTGCAAGGGGATCAGCAGCCCCAGCACAATCTGCAATGCTGAACTGAACGGCATCCGCAATGTTCTGCGCTGGATGATCGAGATCACCGCAAGGGCCGCGTGAAGGATCAGCGCGGCATAGAACAGCAGGCTGACGGCATTGTGTCGGGTGATCGCCTTGCGACCATCCTGCATCCCGTGCAGATAGTCGGTGTGAAACAGGCCCAGCCCGATATTGATAAAGTGAAAAAACGCGAAAACAAACAGGATCAGGCCGCTGCCAATCCGTAGCTGGGCTGCCCACCCGCCGCGCCAAAGTGCGTTGTCCAATGCCGGTACCCGCGAATGCTTCGTTAGGGTGGAGTGTGAGGGGCAGGCTTGCACGGGTCAAGCCGACCTGAACCGCCGAAGGTAGAAGGGCAGAGATTTCGACCTGCCCCGAAACCTCTGCGCGCCTTTCTATTCCTGTTCGGCCAGAAAACGCTCGGCATCCAGGGCGGCCATGCAGCCCATGCCCGCGCTGGTGACGGCCTGGCGGTAGATGTGATCGGTCAGATCGCCCGCAGCAAACACGCCTGGGATTGAGGTTTCGGTCGAGCCCGGCTTGGTCACGACATAGCCGCCCATGTGTGTTTCCAGTGTGTCTTTGACCAACTCATTGGCGGGTGCGTGGCCGATGGCGACGAAAACACCTTTGCAAGGGATCTCGGTAATGTCCCCTGTCTGTACGTTTTTGACCCGAACGCCTTCAACACCCAGTGGCGCATCCGTACCAACGACTTCTTCCAATTGGTGGAACCAAAGGGGTTCGATCTTTTCGTTCTTGAACAGGCGATCTTGCAGGATTTTCTCGGCGCGCAACTCATCCCGGCGGTGGATCAGGGTCACTTTGCTGGCAAAGTTAGTCAGGAACAAAGCCTCTTCCACGGCCGTGTTGCCGCCGCCGATCACAACGATCTCTTGCCCGCGATAGAAGAAACCGTCGCAGGTTGCGCAGGCCGAGACGCCAAAGCCCTTGAATTTCTCTTCCGATGGCAGACCAAGCCATTTGGCGCGAGCGCCTGTGGCCAGAATAACCGCATCCGCGGTATAGATGGTGCCGCTGTCCCCCTTGGCGGTAAAGGGGCGCTTGCTGAGGTCCAGATCGCTAATGATATCGCCGATCACCTCACAGCCCATGGCTTTGGCATGATCCTGCATGCGTACCATCAGATCAGGGCCCTGAACCTCGGTATCGCCGGGCCAGTTCTCGACCTCGGTCGTGGTGGTCAGCTGACCACCCGGTTCGATACCTTGCACCAGAATGGGTTCCAACATGGCCCGGCTGGCATAAACGCCTGCGGTATATCCTGCAGGTCCCGATCCGATGATCAGAACCTTGGTGTGTCGTGTCTCGGCCATGGTACCCCCGCTCGAACTGCCTGACTTGGGCGTTTCGCCCGTCGCACCGATATAGCGGCGTGCGCGCAGGGCTTAAAGCCCTTTCCTGTTCACGAACGGGGCAGGGGCTTGGTGGTAGTTGCGATCTGAAAACAAAGAATATTGCGCAACAGCGAAAGATTATTGCGCAAGCGGAGGGTGCTGATATAAGAACCGAAAAATCAGGAGCACTTTATGGTCACCACACGGCTGGATGAGATTGATCGCAAGATTCTGGCAGAGCTGCAGGCTGACGGTCGGATGACCAATGTTGAGCTTGCCAAACGTGTCGGTATTTCAGCGCCGCCGTGTCTGCGCCGTGTGCGCACTTTGGAAGACTCAGGCTACATCAACAGCTACCACGCAGCGGTAAACGCGCGTGAATTGGGATTTGAAGTTCAAGTTTTTGCCATGGTCGGCCTGGACAGTCAGGCTGAATCCGAACTGCGCGCATTCGAAGAACGTTGCCGGGAATGGCCGCTGGTCCGTGAATGCCACATGCTCAACGGCGAGGTGGATTTCATTCTGAAATGCGTCGCCCCCGACCTCAGCAGCTTTCAGCAATTCCTGACGGGTGAACTGCTGACCACGCCGAATGTGGCCAGCGTAAAAACCTCGCTTGTTATCCGAGGCGCAAAAGACGAGCCAGGCGTACCATTCGACGTTCTGGAAGAGCGTATGAACCGTACCGCGTGAACCGCGTTTGTTTTGGATGTGGCTGGCAGGGTGGCAGCATTGCCGCCACCGCCAAGGATACAATCCAGCTTAGTAAAATCTGCATGATGCCCCCGCTCTGCAGTAGTATATAAACTTCACGCCGTCAGAGCGTCGACCTCTCCGTCTCCGGCGCGCGGCATCAGCAACGGGCCAAAATCGTTCAGTGTTTCGACATGCGCGAACAGATTCAAATAAATCGACCGTAGGGAATGGCTGATCAAACGAACCGCGTTTACCCCAGGATGATAGGTTTCAAACTGCAACCCATCAACGCGAATGACCGAATGCTTCTTCAGGCAAATGTGAAACAACTCTACCGGAGTTGGCGGCATTGTTTCAATGACGTTCATGCCGTCCTGAAACTCTGACGCTGGTGTCAGAACCGGCCCGTCCCCATAAATGTGCCGCAGATGTCCCGGCGTGCCCAGCAATCGCGCCGCCGGGCCAGCGATCACACCGGACAAAGGCTTCTGCATGCCGAACGTATCCGCCATGATCCGTGTCAGAGGACGTGTGCGCCCATACGAATCTTCGCGCCCTGGGATCAGAGTGACTGACCCTTTCCAGACCACGGTTTCCGAGGTTCCATCCTGTGTAAGGACGGTATCTCCCGGCATAAGGTCTTCAATAGCCATAGGGCCATGTTCGGTTTCCACCAGCGATCCACGCGAGAAGGCGCAAAATGCGTCTTCGAACATGGGCAATGCTGGTGCGATATGGCGTGTTTGCGCGACATCCCCATTGTCGAGCAGAGTGCTTACCTCATACCGGCGCAATTGCGCCTTTGGCTTTGATGCTTGTCTTGGAACCTCGCGCAGCAACGCGGATGTATCAACCGCATTGCGGGCCGCACGGGCCAGTGAGCTAGGAATAGTCACTTATATTCCTTCCTTTCTAATCTCCGAACAGACGAGGCATACCCCCGTACAGGCCCGTCCAACGGAATAGTTCTTTGCCCTGAAATAAATGAGGAACCCTTGGACACTGCCAATGACGGCGGTGCACAGCGACAAATCCTTCGCTTTCCATTGGTCAACACATTGACCCCCCAGGCAAACTCGTACTTTGCGGGCGCAAATTGCCCGCACACACACTCCTGAACAAAGGATCGCTGTTGTATGGCGATCCCACGTCACCGGGCCGAAGCATTCCCGATACGCACTCCAACGCAGGACCGGCAGCTTGGTCCTGGTGGTTTTCTGGTTCAGCGTCGCGCCATCAACCGGCGGGCGACCCTGACAGAATGGCTTGAAACCCGTTTCCATGGCATTTCCAGTTTCTGGTCCTGCGCCGCGGCTAAGACCGCGTTTAGAAAGCGAGTTTTCGATTTCATTCTCTGATCCTGTATTGATAGGGCTTGCTGCCCTTTTTCCCTTGTGCAGCCAAGATCACGCCGTTTTGCGGCAGAGTTGTGGCTTATCCGGGATAAAATCAGGACTGAAAGTGAAGTTTGGCAACTCCTCCAATTTGAAGCGCCAGAGTCCACTTGTGTGGATGTCAGGTAACGATCTGAACACTGGCAAAAACACTACGATTCTGCCTTCAGATAAACACAATGATTGTGGCGGAAAGGTGGCGATTTCGCCTTAATTGGAACTATTTCTATAACCGGATCGCAGAAATCAAACGGCCGTAATCCGCTTCTTTCGAATGGGTTGCGCGTCGGTAAGAATAGAACCGGTCAGGGTCGGAATAGGTGCAATGCCGGGTCCATTCGGCCTGGCCAACGCCCGCCTGGCGCAGCCGGTGAAGCCCAAATGCTGGCAGGTCAAATTGCATCCGATCTTCCTGCCCATTTGCAAAGAAACGGCTGTTATTCGGGGACTCTGCCAGAAAATCATCCAGAAACTCGGGGCCGACTTCGTAGGCGCGCTGCGAGATGGATGGTCCGATTGCGGCGCGGATGTTTGCACGTTGCGCCCCCAACGCCTCCATTGCGTCAAGCGTCGCTTCCAGCACGCCGTCCAGCGCCCCACGCCATCCGGCATGGGCGGCACCGATCACTTTAGCCTCGGGATCGGCAAAGAGAACCGGTTGGCAATCGGCCGTCAGTATGGTCAGCGCAAGATCGGGGGCCGCGGTAACAACTGCATCAGCTTTGGGTTTCTCACCCTGTAACGGCGCATCAATTGTCAGAACGGTTGGTGAATGGACCTGATGAATGCCAATCAGCCGCTCAGGCGTCACTTCCATGGCTGCCGCGACCCTGTTTCGGTTCAGCGCAACAGCTTGTGTCTGATCCGACGATCCGTGCCCGCAATTCAAACCGGCAAAGATACCAGAAGACGCGCCGCCTCGTCGTGTAAAGAACCCGTGCCGCACGGGCGACAGCATGTCGGAGGTCAAGATTTCCAGTGTCATGGCTCCAGTCCCGGCGGTGGTGCTGATTGTGCAGGGTACAGGCCCAGCACTTTGAACAGGTTTCCCATTTCATCAGGATGCGTCAACCGGCGATGTGCGCTGATAAGGCGTTTCTGCTCTGGCACGTTCAGGTTTTTTATCAATGCCTGCGTGCGTGCGGTGATCCCCAATCGTTCCAGAAACACGCCTTGTGGCGTCAGCCGGGTATGCGCGCATCCTGAAGCACGGGCGGCCATTGCCAGCCGCTCAAAATCGACATGCGCGGTCAGATCGGATTGCCCCGGATCGTCCAATGGTTTGGTTTTCTCATGCGCTTTCACGGCTTGCAGCGTATCGCCCAGCGAGCGCCAATCGCCGTAGTCGATGATCAAAGTCACTCCGCCATGGGAAGCTGTCCGGGTGGCGATATCCGTCACGATTGGGGTTGCGGCCACGCATATTTCGACAAGGTCGCCATCCTTTGTGTCGCCGAGCCTGTCGTTCAAGGCAATCTGAGGCGCATTAGGTCCCAGACCGAATGCAAGACCGCCTTCAGTCACGCCAATCCGTCGTTCGCGCCAACCTTCGCCCTCTCGGATGAACTGGCGAATGGGCAGGGCGTCAAAGAACTCATTAGCGACCAGGTACAGGGGCTGTTCGGGCAGTTCGGTGGTAGCGCCGATCCAATTGGGCGTGTACTGGCCCAGCGTTTTCGCCTGAACCTGTCTAAGCGCGGGCGAAGCTTCGACCAGATACATCTGTGCTGCTTCGTGAAACCCTGGAACCTGCCGGGTGGCGCGCAGTATATCGGACATCAAAGTCCCGCGTCCGGGGCCAAGCTCGGCCAATGTAAACGGGCTCGGGCAACCTTGATCCATCCAGCTTTGTGCAAGTGACAGACCGATCAGTTCTCCGAACATCTGACTGATCTCGGGGGCGGTAATGAAATCCCCTTGCGCCCCAAACGGGTCGCGCGTGCTGTAGTAACCCAGCGTGGGATGCAGCAGGCATTCAGACATGAAGTCAGCCACGCTCATCGGGCCATCATGGTGAATGCGACCGATCAGATGGTCCTTTAGCGTCATGCCACCCGCCGGACACGCAGGGCAAACCACAGGCCAATTGCGATCATCGGAAGCGATAATGCCTGACCCATTGTCAGACCGTAGCCTCCGACATGCCAGGCCAGGCCCAGCGGGTTGCCGGGTGAGACGAACTGAGCATCTGGTTGCCGAAAGAATTCGACAATGAACCGTGAGGCGCCATAGCCCGCGAGGAATACGCCCATGATCAGGCCGGGTTTTCGAAAGGCACCGCGGCGATAGACCAGCCAAAGAAGTACGGCACCCAAGATCAACCCTTCAAGCGCGGCTTCGTAAAGCTGCGATGGATGACGCGCGCAAAAGCCCGCAACGACGCCTGGGCAATCCTGCGCGGCGGTGCCGGGGAAGATCACAGCCCAGGGCAGCTCGCTCGGGCGGCCCCATAATTCGGCGTTGGTGAAATTGGCCAAACGTCCCAGCAACAGGCCGGGCGGCACCGTATAGGCCACCAGATCGCCCAGCGACAGGATCGGTAGGGCATGACGACGCGCATAGAGATAAGAGGCAAGGATGACCCCCAACAGACCGCCATGAAAGGCCATGCCGCCCTGCCAGACTTTCAGAATATCCACCGGGTGCGCTAGGTAGTAGGCTGGTTGATAAAACAGAACGAAGCCAAGGCGCCCACCGAGGATGACGCCTAGAATGATCCAGGTCATCAGGTCCTCCAACTGTTCGGGCTGCATCGGCGGTGCATCGTTGCGCCACAATGCAGGCCGCCGCAAGGCAATGACAGCCATTCGCCAGGCGATCAGGATGCCCGCGATATAGGCCAATGCGTACCACCTCAGAGCGAACTCCATCCCGAACAATGAGATCGAGAAGAGTTCGGGTGACAGATCGGGGAAATTCAGAACAGCCTGCATGTGCGTCTCATTGCCCGGGGTTTGCATGGCAAGTCAACCTTGAGCCTGCGCCAATCATCCCCCATATAGAGAGCAACAGCGTTATCGGAGTAAAGCCATGCAAACCCGCAACAAGATCCTCGACGATGTCTCTCAGTTGATGACCAACGCCATGGGCGTGGCGCAGGGCGCGCGGGAAGAGGCCGAGAACGCGATGAAATCAATGCTGGACCGCTGGCTGGCAGACCGGGATTTCGTAACGCGGGAAGAGTTTGATGCGGTGCGCGCGATGGCTCAGAAAGCGCGCGAGGAGAACACGGCGCTCGAAGCCCGCATCGCCGCGCTTGAGGCGAAACTGGACAAATAGCGCCCACACGTTTGATTTTCTGAAAACACCGAGCACCGCGCAGACCTTTCCCGGTTTGTGCGGTGCTGTGTATCTTGCCGCCTTGCAGGATTTAATCAAGACAAAGCTGCATCTAACGCCAATATTTTGATCGTCGTTGCCAGCTGTCCACAACTTATTGCTGTTATCCCCAAGAAATAGGGTTGCCAGAACTCGCCTCGCGTCGCACCATATTTAGTACAGGCCTACGGGGGAAGCCCGGCTTGTAGAGCAGGCAACTAGCGCTGGGGCGCTGCCAGCCCCAACATGCTAGAGATTAGTGAGGTGGCATTATGGCCCTTTCCGAGCAGTTTCTCGAAGAAGACCTTCATCCAATCGATATTGTTGAGCACCTGGCCGAACATCACGACTGGGATTTTGATCGCATCGGTGACGACCAGATCGCCATGGCGGTTGAAGGACAGTGGCGGACATATTCAATCACGCTGGCCTGGTCGAACTATGACGAAACACTGCGCATGGTCTGTTCGTTCGAGATGGAACCCCCATCCGAGCGTGAGAGTGAGCTTTATGAGCTGCTGAACAAGATGAACGATCAGTGCTGGGCGGGTGCGTTTACCTACTGGGCAAACCAGAAGCTGATGGTTTACCGTTATGGCCTGGTTCTGGCTGGTGGCCAGATGGCCAGCCCGGATCAGATCAACACCATTATCTCAGCTGCGGTCATGAGCGCTGAACGCTACTACCCCGCAATTCAACTGGTCACATGGGGCAATCGCGATCCGGAAGATGCGATACAGGTTGCCATTGCAGAGGCCTACGGCCGGGCGTAAAGCTTTGCCCCGAACCGATATGTAAGGGGAGGGGCAATCATGGACATGTCGCGCGTGGCCGAAAACGGCCTGGTGCTTTTGGGTTGCGGAAAGATGGGGTCCGCGATGTTGGCGGGTTGGCTGGAACACGGTCTGCCCGCTTCATCCGTTTGGGTGATCGATCCTTATCCCTCAGATTGGCTGCGGGCGCAGGGCGTTCATATCAACACCACATTGCCGAACGCGCCTGCTGTTGTTCTGGTTGCCGTTAAACCGCAGATGATGGGGGATGCTCTGCCTGCCATTCAGGTGCTGGGCGGTGGTGGCAGCCTGTTCGTGTCTGTCGCCGCGGGTACGTCGATTGCAACATTCGAGAGTGTTTTGGGCGCAGGCACCCCGATCATTCGCGCCATGCCCAACACACCGGCGGCGATCCGGCGGGGGATCACGGCGATGATTGGCAATGCGCATGTAAGCGAGGAGGAACAGAAACTGGCCGAGGACCTTCTTGCCGCGATTGGTGAAACCGTCCGACTGTCGGAAGAGGCGCAGATTGATGCGGTCACCGGTGTCAGCGGTTCAGGTCCGGCCTATGTGTTCCATTTGATTGAAACACTGGCGGCTGCGGGTGCAGCGCAAGGGTTGCCGGATGATCTGGCCATGAAACTGGCCAAGTCTACGGTTGCCGGGGCAGGGGCGCTTGCCATCGCTGCCGAAGACGGCCCGACGCAGCTACGCGTCAACGTCACCTCACCCAACGGCACCACTCAGGCTGCGCTTAAGGTGTTGATGGATGAAAAGGACGGCTTCCCCGATCTTCTGCACCGCGCGGTCAAAGCCGCGACGGACCGGTCAAAGGAATTATCTCGTGCGTGAAATCAGCTTTGATGATTTTCTTAAAGTGGATATCCGGGTTGGTGAGGTCATCCGTGCCGAACCCTATCCCGAGGCCCGCAAGCCCGCGATCAAGATGTGGATCGATTTTGGTGATGAGATTGGTGAGCGAAAAACCTCGGCCCAGATCACAGCCCATTACGATCCCGCTACTTTGGTGGGCAAGCAGGTCATGGCCGTGGTCAATTTTCCGCCGCGCCAGATTGGCAAATTTATGTCCGAAGTTCTGGTTCTGGGTCTGCCAGATGAAAGCGGTGAGATCATGCTGATCGGACCGGATGGGAAGGTTCCTTTGGGCGGCCGTATGCACTGAACACACTTTGGGTCTGTGTCTGAAACTAGTCGCCGACAGCCTCGCGCCAGTGTTTGCGGCAAAGTGAGACATAGGTCTCATTCCCGCCGATCTGCACCTGCGCGCCTTCGGTGATTGCGTTGCCGTTCGCGTCCTGACGAATCACCATAGTGGCTTTGCGCCCGCATTTGCAGATGGTGCGAACCTCGCGCATTTCATCGGCCAGGGCCAATAGAGCGGCAGAGCCGGGAAACAACTTACCCTGAAAGTCGACGCGCAACCCGTAGGCCAGAACCGGGACATTCAGGTCATCGACGGCGCGGGCCAGTTGCCAGACTTGATCCTCAGACAAAAACTGAGCCTCATCAATAAACACACAGGCGACGGCGCCGCGTTTTAGGCGGGCATCAATCATCACAAACACATCATCATCGGGTCGAAAGGTGTCTGCCTGTTCCGAAATCCCGATACGCGATGCGATACGTCCCTGGCCGTCGCGCCCGTCAACGGCTGCCGTCATCAGATAAGTTTCCATGCCGCGCTCACGATAGTTGTGCGAGGCCTGCAGCAACACGGTCGATTTGCCCGCGTTCATGGTTGAATAGTTAAAATACAGCTTTGCCATGAGCCGGGTCTAAATCGCATCGGCGGACGGAACAAGGCTTCAAAAAACACCTGAAAAAATAGACGCCGCCATTGCAGTTGCAAAGGTCGAGCACAGGCTCTTTGGGGATGGAACCCCTGCGCCTACAACAGCGACGCTATCGGCCTTCATTAGGCCTGAACAGCGTGAGACCCAATAATCTTGCCTCACGTTCACTCGTTACCGGCAGGAACTGCCGCCACTCACTCACAAAATCCCCCGCATATCTGAGGGATAGCCAATGTATGACATTTCAATTATGACTCTGTTATGGGAAATTTCCCGGCGCTTTCCCCCAATACTGGCGGTGGAACAGCGGATGCAGGTAACAAAGGTAAAACAATGGCAGATATCGGGGCTTATCTGAAGAAACACACCGAGGCGCTGGTCAAAGACGTGGGAATCGAAGCGGCCTGTGAGATTACCGGAAAATCCAAGGCGACACTTGGCCGGTATTATTCCGACAACGCGGAACATGCCGACCGGTTCATGCCCGTGGATGCGGTCGCCCGACTTGAAAACGCCGCATCCTATCCACATGTCACATCGGCGTTGGCTGATCTCAAAAACATCACGCTGTCCTATGATGGACGTAATACTGATGCACCTCGTACTGGCGGCGTAAACTCGGATGTCATAGCCCTGAGCCAGCGTTTTGCGATGCTGATGACAGAATACCAGGCCGCCATCGAAGACGGTATCATCACCGTGAACGAAGCCAAGCGTTTGCTGAAAGAAACCAGCCTTCTACAACAGGTTCTGATCGAGATGAAGTTGCATCTGGAAGAAGAAAGCGTCAGCTGAGCAAGGGCCCAAGCCCTGTGATGCGTCAAGGCTCTGGTGCGGATGCCTGGTGCCTCAATTCCGTCATTTCTGGTCGATATGAAAGCGTCCAAGACAGGTCGGTCAAAGGCAATCCAAAATGAACACACGGCATGAGGCGTATAGCATCCTGTCCGACAGGTTGGTTTTCCGCCTGTACTGGTTTGCTTTGGTGATCCTTGTCGCCTTGATGACTTTGGCGGGCCCGATTGAAGGGCCGGATGACTTCATGCGCTGGGTCTCGGTTCAGGATTTGCGGAACGGGCAGGGGTGGTTCGACCCCTATCAGCATCGTTTGGGTCCAGGCGAGGGGACGCTGATGCATTGGTCCCGGTTCGTGGATGCACCGATTCTGGCACTATATGAACTCAGTGCTCTGTTCTTTCCGTCTGAAGCCGCCTTTGCGGTTACCGGCTTTGTCTGGCCTACCTTGCTGGCGGGGCTCACCCTTTGGGCTTTTGCAGCCACAGGCGGCGCGTTGGGCGGGCGTGAAGGGGCGGTTGCAGCGCTGCTTTTTGGCGTTTTGGCCCTGCTGAACTCAGGCAAGTTCGATCAGTATTCCTTTGATCACCACGGTTTGCAGATTCTGCTGTTTGCCGCGGCGTTAATGTTCTTTGCGCAACGGCAAGACAGGCGGTACGCCGGGTTGTGGTTGGGCACGTGTCTGGCACTGTCTCTGTCGATCGGCACTGAGTCGCTGGCACAGATCGCCTTGATCACAGTTTTTGCAGCGCTCGACTGGGCCCTGACGGGGTCCGAGGCCCGGCGCAGAACCATCGCGATGTGCCTTGGGATTTTGGCGACTTTGCTCGTGGCAATCCTTGCGACGGCCAGCCGCACCAGTTTCTTCTATCCAGGCTGCGATGCTCTGACGCTCAGCGTCGCATTACCACTTAGCCTGGCTGCGCTGGGATTGCTTGTTGCGGCTGCCTTAACCTCACAAAGCGCTGTCTGGGGGCGTTTCACAAGCCTTGTGTTGGTTGCAGCCGTCGCGGTGTTTGCGGCGTATGTTTATGCACCCTATTGTCTTGGAAACCCAATTGATCAAATGCCGCTGGCCATCAGGCAATTCTGGCTTAGCCAGATCACCGAGTCACAGAACGTTCTGGTGGTTCTGCAAAGACATGCAGGTGAGACGATCGCCCTGATCCTGATATCGATTTTCCTGATCCTTGCATCTGTGATGTTCATCCGAAGGAGCGATGCGAAAATCGAATACACTCTGTTTCTGTGCCTGATTGCTGCAGGGCTTGTTCTGTTCTTGTATCAGTCCCGACTGATGACGTTCCTGACCATGTCATTGGTTGCCGTGCAGGCGCAGGTTCTGGCCGTGTTGTATCGCAGATATAGGGCCGAGGGCCGTTCGGCCCTTGGGATTCTGATGATTCTGTTTGTCGTCTTCATGTCGCCGAAAACGGGTTCCGCGATTGAGGATCGTATAGCGCCTCAAGTGACCTCGAACGTAGCGGGGGCTGAGCAAACAGCGGCACCGGCTTTTGAATGTAACACCCAGCAGGCCATTCGTCCGCTGCAGGAGCTTGAGCCGGGCTTCATAATCGCTGATTTCGACTATGCCGCTCAGATCCTGCGGCATACGGATCACTCGGTTTTGGCGGGGAACTACCATCGGAACAAGGCCGGTATGCTGGCGCAGATTGACTTGTTCCGGTCCGAATCGGTTGGTGCCGGCCCGCGTCTTAACGAACTGGGTGCGGACTACATATTGATCTGCAAATCGCACCCACGCGCCACCTATTGGTCCAGCGTCTCGGACGGCGATGGGTTCCCGGCAGGTATAATCCAGGGCAAGCTGCCAGAAAACGTGCTGGAGATACCCACCAGCGCCGACGCGGTGTTCCAGATTTTCCGCGTACAGGATGCGGCGGGGTCTTAGGTCAGGTGTGCCGTTTTACGATCACCGATCCGACCGAATAGCCAGCGCCAAACGAACAGATCAGCCCGACATCTCCGTCTTCCAAGTCGTCCGAATGTTTGGAAAACGCGATGATCGAACCGGCAGATGAGGTGTTGGCATAATCCTGAAGGATATTGGGCTGCTCATCCGCTTCGGGCTCGCGCCCCAGCACCTTTTTGCCAATAAAATCGTTCATGGTCTTATTAGCCTGATGCAGCCAGAGACGTTTGAGGTCTTCGCTGCCCACGCCCTCGGCGCTCATGTGATCACTGATATGTTTGCTGACCATGGGCAGCACTTCCTTGAAGACCTTGCGACCGTTCTGCATGAACTGCATGTCGCGGCGATCATCCATCCCGTCGGGGCGCGAACGGCGCAGAAAGCCGTTGTTGTTGCGAATGTTGTTGGAAAATGCTGTGGCGCAGCGGGTCGAGAGAATCTCGAAATGAGGTCCTTGTGCGTCCTCGATCCGTTCGATCAGAGTTGCCGTTGCCACGTCGCCGAAGATGAAGTGGCAATCCCGATCTCGCCATTCCAGATGACCCGAACATATCTCAGGGTTCACAACCAGCGCGGCCCGAATTGAACCAGACCGCACCATGTCAGCTGCGGCTTGAATGCCGAATGTGGCCGATGAGCAGGCGACATTCATGTCGAACCCGAACCCGTCAATGCCCAGGGCTTGTTGGATTTCAATCGCAACCGCGGGATAGGCCCGTTCGTGGTTCGAAGCAGCGCAAATGACCAGATCGACATCCGCGGCGGTGCGCCCGGCCTGCGCCAGTGCTTTGTTGCAAGCGTCGATCGCCATTTCCGTCATGATACCCGGTTCATCATCGCTGCGCTGACGCAGTGCTGGGTACATCTTGTCCGGATCAAGTACGCCGGTTTTGTCCATGACATATCGGTTTTCGATGCCGGATGCCTTTACGATGAACTCTTCCGATGAATGCTGCATCGGCTCCATCTCACCATTGGCAATGGCTTCGGCGTTTTCCGCGTTCTGCTTGTCAGCATAGGCGTTGAACGCTTGAACAAGCTCAGCGTTGGTGATGACGTTTTCTGGCGTGAAAACACCGGTACCGGTGATGGCGGGCGTATGCATGACGGGTCCTGAAAGTTTCGAATCCGCCTAAAATGCAGTCACCGGGGGTTTTGATCAAGGGGAGTTGACCCAAGGGAATGAGCGTGAGCTTGTCTTAATGCAGCTTCATAACTTGAATAGTTCAGATAATGAAGTATATGGCGGCCACCTAAGTGGAGAAATCCTTTGTCAGAAGATGTCAGCGAAAGACTTTGCCGCCTGAGTCCTGAAATTCAGTCGATAATGGGAGTCTATGCCCTGTACTGGAAACTGGAAGAGGCGTTTGAGAGCATCGAAACAGAGCTTAGCCATCCCGAATGCCACATGTTGATCAAGCTGGATCAACCCAAGCGTATGGGCGTTCTGGCGGCTGATATGCTGACCGTTCCGTCCACGATCACGGCAACGGCAGATGCGTTGGAGAAGGGTGGGTACCTCAAGCGGGAGCGTGACCCAATGGACCGGCGCGCCTGGTTGTTGGTTCTGACCTCAAAGGGCGAGGGCGCCCGAAATATGCTGGTCGCCGAAGCCGGGGCACTGTTCCACCGCGCGTCGGGTCTGAATGCGGATGAGACCGCTCAATTCGCGCAATTGGCGCACAAAATCCGTGATACCATTCTGAAAACGGGAATTCCCGAGGGACTGAAGAAATGAAATTACTGACTTCTCTGGGCCTTGCCCTGACTGTTCTTTCGTCACCGCTGGCTGCACAGGATGTCGCCAAGCCAGTTAAGTTGATGCTGGTGCAGGAGACGATGCCGGGGTTTTCGCGCCAGTTCTTCGGGCGTGTCGCGGCGCGGCAAACCGTTGATCTGGCCTTTCAGGTGTCAGGTCAGATTGTCGAGATGCCGGTCACCGAAGGGTTTGTCATCCCCAAGGGCCAGCTGATTGCCCGCCTTGATCAGGAACCCTTTCAGCTGCGTTTGGATCGGGCAAAGCTGCAAAAGGAACAGGCGGACCGGACCGAAGCCCGTTTGTCACGCCTGCGCGGAACAACTGCCAGCCAGGTTGCCGTCGATGACGCCGTGACTGAAGCACAGTTAGCGGCTATCGCCCTGCGCGATGCGGAATACGAGCTGGAACATGCAACCCTAACCGCTCCCTTCGATGCGCTGGTGTCCAGCCGCGCGGTCGAAGCCTTTACAACTGTCTCGTCGGGTACGCCCATTGTGCGCATCCACGATATGTCCGAGCTGCGGATCGAAGTGGATGTGCCGGAAATCCTGTTCCAGCGTACTGGGCAGCAGGATGACATTGCCCTGACCGCAAAGTTCCCGGTCAGCGATGAAGTGTTCCCGCTGGAGATTCGCGAATTTGATGCCGAATCCTCCAGCGTCGGGCAAACCTTTCGCATTCAGTTCGGCCTGACCCCACCTGAGGGTCTGCAGATTCTACCCGGGTCCTCTGTGACCGTGACTGCGCAGGTACAGGATCACAATCGGGGCATTACAATTCCCGCAACCGCTATTGTCGCTGACGCCAGCGGCGCTCTCTCAGTGATGGTGTTTTCCCCTGCTGGCGCCGATGAGGGCACCGTGCGCCGTGTGCCTGTCATGATCGAGCCAACCCAGTCGGGCGATGTTCGGGTGCTGACTGGCTTGTCCAGCGGCGATGAGATTGTCGTCGCAGGAGGGGCCGTGCTGACAGATGGTCAGGCGGTGCGCCGCTTTTCCGGCTTCGCCAACTGAGGGGCTGAGATATGAACATCGCGCGCGCCTCGATTGACCGGCCTATCTATACGTGGCTGATCATCCTCATTGCCTTGTTCGGCGGTATCTGGGGATTTCTGTCACTGGGTCGCTTGGAAGATCCGGCCTTTACCATCAAAAACGCCGTCATTGTCACGCAATATCCCGGTGCGACGGCCGAACAGGTGGCGCTGGAAGTGTCCGAGCCCCTTGAATCGGCCATTCAGCAGATGGGTGAGGTGGACACGATCACGTCAGTCAATCAGCCTGGGCGATCCCTGATCGAGGTTGAGATCAAATCCAACTATGATGGCAGCGAATTGCCTGCCGTCTGGACCCGATTGCGTGCCAAGATACGCGATGCGGCGCGTGGGCTGCCCTCGGGGGTTGACCAGCCCTTCGTCAATGATGGCTTTGGGGATGTGTTCGGTCTGTTCTATGCGGTCACAGCCGAGGGGTTTTCGGACGCAGAAAAGCATGAACTGGCGACCTTCCTGAGGCGCGAATTGCTGACCGTCTCTGGCGTTGCGGATGTCGAAGTTCAAGGCTTGCCGCAAGAGGCAATCTTTATCGAGCCCGACCTCGCAATTTCGGTCAATCAAAACGTCCCGATTCAGGCGATTAACGAGGCGATTTCGAACGCTGATTCCGTCAATGCTTCGGGCTCGGTGCGGTCGGCCGATGACCGTACCACGATTCTAACGGCTGAAGGGTCTGACAGCGTTTCCGCTATCGCCGGGCTATCGGTTGGCTCTCAGGGGCAGGTGATCAACCTGTTTGATATGTCCAACGTTTACCGCGCGCGGCAGACCGACCCGGACGTAATCATCCGGTTCGACGGGGTCGAAGCCTTCACGCTCGGCGTTGCGGGTCTGTCGACTGAGAACATCGTCGAAGTTGGCAAACGCGTAGACGCAAAATTTGCTGAACTTGATACAGCGATCCCCTATGGCGTCGACATCCTGCCGATCTATCAGCAGCATGTTGTGGTCGAGCAGGCGTCGAATGACTTTTTGGTGAATCTGGCGATGTCAGTGGCCATTGTGGTTGCCGTGTTGGGTCTGTTCATGGGCTGGCGCGCCGCCATCGTGGTTGGATCAACCCTGTTGCTGACTGTGGTCGGCACGCTGCTTTTCATGTCCATGTTCTCGATTGAGATGGAGCGGATTTCGCTTGGCGCATTGATCATTGCGATGGGAATGCTTGTCGATAACGCCATTGTTGTTGCTGAGGGGATGCAGATTGCCATGCTGCGTGGCAAATCCTCTCGCGACGCGGCGGAAGAGGTCGCTTCAAAAACGCAAATTCCGCTGCTTGGTGCGACGGTAATCGGGATCATGGCCTTTGCGGGTATCGGCCTGAGTTCAGACGCAACCGGAGAGTTCCTTTTCTCACTATTCGCGGTGATTGGGATCTCGCTTCTGCTCAGCTGGGTGTTGGCGATCACCGTGACACCGATGCTGGGGCACTATTTCTTCAAACAGGGCGTAGCGGGGGACGTAGACGCTTATGGCGGGATTTTGTTCCGAATCTACGGATCAATCCTGCGCGGCGCATTGCGGTTGAGGTGGCTGGTTGTTGCCGGGTTGGTTGCAGTCACTGTCGCATGCTACGCCGGTTTCGGGCTTGTGAAGCAGCAGTTTTTCCCGGATTCGAATACACCTTTGTTCTTCGTGCACTACAAACTGCCGCAAGGTACAACCGTCGCCCGTACCGCTGAAGACATGGCCGTGTTCGAAGAGTGGTTGACTGAGCGGGATGATGTCGTCTCGGTCACAACCTTTGTCGGGCAGGGGGCCACGCGGTTTATGCTGACCTATTCGGCTGAGGACCCGAACCCAAGCTATGGTCACATGATCATCCGTACAGAAACGCTGGAGGACATCCCGCTGTTGCAAGCTGATCTGGAAGAGTTTGGCTCTGTCCAGTTCCCCGAAGGTGAGTTCCGGACCAAGCGGCTGGTCTTTGGACCCGGTGGCGGCGATCCGATCCAGGCACGCTTTTCGGGCAGCGACCCGGTGATCCTGCGGCAACTGGCCGACGATGCGGTGCAGCGCATGGCGGTCGCATCGCCGAACGCGTTGAACATCTCTCATGACTGGCGCGAGCAAGAGCTTGCGGTACAACCGATCTATGCGACCGAACGGGCGCAGACGGCTGGTGTGACGCGTGAAGACATCGCGGCGACATTGCAGTTTTCCACTGATGGGATCACCGGAGGCGTGCTACGTGAGCGAGACCGCCTGATCCCGATTATCCTGCGTCGCCCGGCCGATGGCGAATATTCGATCGTCGATCAGGTGGTCTATTCCGATCAATCGCAGCGTTTTGTTCCGATCGAACAGATGGTGGACGGGTTTGAATACCGCTCGCTGAACACGTTGGTCCACCGGCGCGATCGTGTTCTGACCATCACGGTTGGCGCCGATATCCCGCCCGGCTTTACGGCTGCCCAGGTTCATTCCGAGGTTCGAGATGCGATTGAGGCTATTGATCTGCCACCCGGATATAAAATGGAATGGGGCGGCGAGTTTGAGAACTCTCGTGATGCGCAAGAAAGCCTTGGGCGGCAACTACCGCTCAGCTTGTTGATCATGGTGCTGATCTCGGTTCTGTTGTTCAACGCGATCCGTCAACCGATCATTATCTGGCTGTTGGTACCGATGTCCGTGAACGGAGTGGTGATTGGCCTGTTGGGCACCGGGTTGCCCTTCACCTTTACCGCGCTTTTGGGTCTGCTGAGCCTGTCGGGGATGCTGATCAAGAATGGCATTGTACTGGTTGAGGAAATCGATCTGGTCCGCGCGACCGGTAAACCGTTGCAGGACTCGATCATCGAAGCCTCGATCTCGCGTCTGCGCCCGGTCATGCTGGCCGCGATCACCACGATCCTGGGCATGGCCCCGCTGCTGACGGATGCGTTCTTTGTATCGATGGCGGTGACGATTATGGGTGGGTTGGCCTTTGCTACCGTCTTGACGATGGTCGCCGCGCCCGTGTTCTACATGCTGTTTTTCAAACGGGATGAGCGGCTTCAGGCGGCCGAGCAATCCGCTGCTTAAATGAAAAACCCCCGGTCCGCGACCGGGGGTTTTGCTCTACTCTTTAGGGAAGTTACCCCTGCAATGACTGTACCTCAACATCACCTTCGGCCTGCGCCTTGATGGCCAGTGCGGCGGCGTGGCTGGCAGCGGCTGTGGTGAAATAAGGGATCTTGTCGTAGAGGGCGACGGAACGGATGACTTTGCTGTCCTCAACCGCCTGAGCGCCTTCGGTTGTGTTCATCACCAACTGCACCTGACCGTCTTTCAGCATGTCCGCCACGTCCGGGCGGCCCTCATAGACTTTATTGACCAGATCGCAGGCAACGCCTTGTTCCGCCAGCCAGCTTTGCGTGCCGCGGGTGGCGACAAGGGCAAAGCCCTGTGCGGACAAAACCTGCGCGGCTTCGAGCATCGCGGGGGTTTTGTCGGCATCCTTGATCGAAATGAACGCGCGGCCCGATGCCGGCAGAACCATGCCAGCGCCCATCTGAGCCTTGAGGAATGCGCGTGGGAAGTCACGATCCCAACCCATGACCTCACCGGTCGAGCGCATTTCGGGGCCCAGAATGGTGTCGACACCGGGGAACCGGGCGAAGGGCAGAACGGCCTCTTTCACCGAGAACCACGGCATGTCCGGGTCGGCCAGTGTCATCTGATCAGCGATCTTGGTGTCCTGACCTTCCTGATACGGCGGGCGTTGCGGGAAGTTCGAAAGCTTCTCTCCCGCCATCAACCGCGCGGCGATGGATGCGATGGCACTGTCTGTCGCCTTGGCAACGAAAGGCACGGTCCGCGAGGCGCGTGGGTTTACTTCGATCAGGTAGATCTCATCATCTTTGATTGCGAACTGAACGTTCATCAGGCCCACGACGTTCAGCGCCTTGGCCAGTTTGAACGTCTGATCCTTGATCTGCGCGATGATCTCTTTCGATAGCGAATAGGGCGGCAGAGAGCAGGCCGAGTCGCCGGAATGCACACCTGCCTCTTCGATATGCTGCATGATGCCCGCGACGTGAACGTCGGTACCGTCACACAAGGCATCCACATCCAGCTCAACCGCACCTGCCAGGTAACTGTCCAGCAGAACGGGGCTGTCACCCGAAACCACCACGGCCTCGTTGATATAGCGTTTCAGCTGGTCCATATCACGCACGATTTCCATCGCGCGGCCACCCAGAACGTAAGAGGGGCGGATCACCAGTGGGAAGCCAATTTCATCCGCAATGGTCAATGCTTCGGCATCGGTCGAAGCAATGCCGTTCTTCGGCTGTTTCAGACCCAGATCGTTCACCAGAGCCTGGAACCGCTCGCGGTCTTCGGCCAGGTCAATCGCGTCCGGTGTGGTGCCGAGGATCGGAATGCCTTCGGCCTCTAGCGCGTTGGCCAGTTTCAGCGGCGTTTGCCCGCCAAATTGAACGATGACGCCATGCAATGTGCCGTTTTCCTGTTCCTTCGTCAGAATTTCCATGACGTGCTCGAACGTCAGTGGCTCGAAATACAGGCGGTCCGAAGTGTCATAGTCGGTCGAGACCGTCTCGGGGTTGCAGTTGACCATAATGGTCTCATAGCCCGCATCGGTCAGCGCGAAGCAGGCGTGGCAGCAGCAATAGTCGAACTCGATCCCCTGACCGATCCGGTTCGGGCCACCGCCAAGGATAACGACCTTCTTGCGGTCGCTTGGGCGCGCTTCGCATTCGACCTCGCCCATCATCGGTGCTTCGTAGGTCGAATACATATAGGGCGTCTGCGCCTCGAATTCAGCGGCGCAGGTGTCGATGCGTTTGAAGACAGCGGTTACGCCCAGATTGCGACGGGCACGGCGGACGTTGTCCTCGTCCCGGCCAGTTAGTTTGCCCAGACGCGCATCGGTGAAGCCTAGCATCTTCAGCCTGCGAATGCCTTCTTCGGTTATCGGCAAGCCGTTTTTGCGGATCTGTTGCTCGGCCTCGACGATCTCGCGGATACGGGACAGGAACCAGGGGTCGAACTTGGTAACGCCGAAAATTTCGTCATCGCTGAGGCCGTGGCGCATCGCTTGTGCGATGGTCCGCAGACGATCCGGAGTTTGCTGGCTGATCGCCTTGATCACTGCAGCCTTGTCGTCCGCTGCGTCCCAGAAACCCACATTCAAACCGGGGATTTCGACCTCATCAAAACCGGTCAGGCCTGATTCCATAGAGGCCAGCGCCTTTTGCATCGATTCGTGGATGGTGCGCCCAATGGACATGGCCTCACCCACCGATTTCATCGCGGTGGTCAGGTGAGGTTCAGAGCCCGGGAACTTCTCGAAGGCAAATTTTGGTATCTTGGTGACGACATAGTCGATGGTCGGCTCGAATGAGGCGGGCGTGACCTTGGTGATGTCATTGTCCAATTCATCTAGCGTGTAGCCTACGGCCAACTTTGCGGCGATCTTGGCAATCGGGAACCCGGTCGCTTTGGACGCCAGCGCCGAGGACCGTGACACGCGCGGATTCATCTCGATCACGACCATGCGGCCATCAACCGGGTTGATCGCCCATTGCACGTTCGACCCACCGGTTTCGACGCCGATCTCGCGCAGCACGGCAATCGAGTGATTGCGCATGATCTGGTATTCTTTGTCGGTCAACGTGAGCGCCGGGGCCACGGTGATCGAGTCTCCCGTATGCACCCCCATCGGATCGACGTTTTCAATGGAACACACGATGATGGCGTTGTCGGCGGTGTCGCGCACCACCTCCATCTCATACTCTTTCCAGCCCAGCAGGCTTTCGTCGATCAGAATCTGACCCACGGGCGAGGCATCCATCCCCGAGCGGCAAATGTGGATATAATCCTCACGGTTATAGGCCACGCCACCGCCGGTGCCGCCCAGGGTAAAGGCGGGGCGGATGATGGCGGGTAGGCCAACCGTTTCCAAAGTGTCCAGAGCCAGCGCCACACCGGCCTCCAGATCTTTCTTGCCCTCTGCGTTCTTGGGGGCGGTCACGATCTCAGCCTTGGGATTCTCGATTCCCAGCCTGTCCATCGCCTCGCGGAACAGCTTGCGGTCTTCGGCCATCTCGATCGCGTCTCGTTTCGCGCCGATCATCTCGACACCGAATTCTTCAAGCACGCCCATCTCTTCCAATGCGAGCGAGGTGTTCAGGCCGGTTTGTCCGCCCATCGTGGGCAGCAAGGCGTCGGGGCGTTCTTTTTCGATAATCTTGGCGACAACTTCGGGTGTGATCGGTTCGATATAGGTGGCATCGGCTAGACCAGGATCGGTCATGATCGTGGCGGGGTTCGAGTTGACCAGAATGACCCGATAACCTTCCTCGCGCAGCGCCTTACAGGCCTGAGCGCCGGAATAGTCGAACTCGCACGCCTGCCCGATGACAATGGGGCCCGCCCCGATGATCATAATCGACTGGATGTCGGTTCTTCTCGGCATGGCTTTGCCCCTTCACAATGTACGAGTCACCGGCACCGCCCCAGTGCCCAAATTGTTCTGCGTTATAGGGTCCGCGCCGAAAGGTGCAAGAGGTATCGGAAATCGGAGCTAAAATGCCGCTTTATTCTCTTTCCTTTGGCGGCGTATTCTCTATATCGCGCAGCACTGTTGATGAGGATGCACTTGCGTATTCGTTTCGATCAGGGCCCTGCCGGTCCGGGAACCCGGTTTGACCGGCCATCCCACATCATCCGCGCGGACAGAGCGGATCAGGTGCCGCATGCGCTGGCGACCTTGGATGAGGCGCGCGCATCGGGCGGGTGGCTGGCCGGCTATGCCAGTTATGAGCTTGGATACACGCTTGAGCCCCATCTGGCCGCGCGACTACCAGAGGGGCGAAAGCTGCCTTTGCTGTGCTTTGGCGTCTATGACTCGCCAAAGCAAAGCGAATTGCCCAAAGCCTCGGGCGGTATATCAAAGTTTCAGCCGCGTTGGGACGAGGCGCGATACAGCCGGGCGTTCAAATCTGTACATAACGCCATTGGTGCGGGCGATGTTTATCAGGCCAATCTGACATTCCCGATTGATCTGGAAATCGACGGCGCCAGCGCCCCGCTCTATGCGGCGCTAACTTCGGGCCAGCCGGTCGGGCACGGGGCGTTGGTTCAGCAAGACGGATTGCCCGATCTGCTCAGCCGCTCGCCCGAGTTGTTTTTCCGTACAGATGAGGCCGGGCAGATCGAAACGCGTCCGATGAAAGGCACGCAGCCGCGAAGCGAGGATATGGCCGAGGACGCCCGTCGCCGAAACTTCTTGTCCAGCGATGAGAAGAACCGGGCCGAGAACCTGATGATCGTTGATCTGCTGCGCAACGATATCAGCCGGGTTGCCCTGCCGGGGTCGGTTCATGTGCCTGAACTGTTCAAAGTGGAAACCTACGCGACTGTGCACCAGATGGTTTCGTTGGTGCGGGCAAAATTGCAGATTGGTGCCGGGCTGTCGGACATCCTGACGGCTTTGTTCCCCTGTGGGTCCATCACCGGTGCCCCCAAAATCCGCGCGATGGAGATATTGTTTGAGTTGGAGCCTTGGCCGCGCGACATCTATTGCGGCACAATTGGCTGGGCCGCGCCGGATGGCCGGTCCGAGTTCAACGTCGCCATTCGTACGCTTATGGCGGAGGGTGGCAAAGCGACCCTGAATGTCGGCGGCGGTGTGGTCTGGGACAGCACAGCCCCATCGGAATACGAGGAGGCATTATGGAAAGCCCGCTTTGCCCACCAGTTGAGCCTGACTTCCGCCTGATCGAAACGCTGGGCTTTCAGCCCGGGCAAGGGTTCGAGCGGGAGGATCGGCACCTGAACCGTATGAGCCAAACAGCATCGGCTCTGGCCTTGCCTTTCGACCGTGAGGCTGCGCAGGGGATGTTGGCCGAGGTGGAGTGTGATGTCGCCCTTCGGTGCAGGCTGACGATGGATGTCGCTGGTCAGTTCGATCTGACGGCCGCCCCCCTGGCGGACAATCCCCCACTCTGGCGACTTGCCGTCTCTAACATCAAGTTGAGTTCCGACGACATCTGGCTCCGCCATAAAACAACCCGTCGTGTGATCTATGATACTGCGCGCGCGTCGATGCCCAGAGCTGTGGATGAGTTGTTGTTCCTGAACGAGCGGGGCGAGCTGTGCGAGGGGTCAATCACCAATCTGTTCCTTGAAACACGCGACGGTCGTCACTTAACTCCGAAACTATCGAGCGGGTTGTTGCCTGGTATCTTGCGCGAAGAGTTGCTGGAACAGGATTTTGCCGAAGCAGTGCTGACGTTGAACGACTTGAAGGATGCGAAAGCGGCTTACATGGGGAATTCCCTGCGCGGACTTATCCCGGCTGAGTTGGTGAGCCTGTGAATAGGAACGCGGCATTAACAACCCCTTCGGTCGCGCTGACGCGCTTAAGGTTTGAGTTTTGCCTGTTTTTCATCGCAGCCCCTTTGGCCATCGCGGTTTTCCTGCCGCCCAACTGGATGTTTCCGGCGTTATTCGCCTTCACCGGTCTGGGTATCGTTCTGGTGCACGCGACACCGGGGTTTCGCTGGGCCGAACTAAGATACGGCTGGGCGAATTGGTCGCTGCGTGAACTGGCGCTGTTTGCAGGGGTGACCGCTGCGTTTTGTATCGCGCTGATCCATGTCACACGCCCGGACGCTGCTTTTACGCTGCTAAGGTACCGGCCCGAGATGCTGGCCTTCATCTGGGTTGGCTATCCGTTGCTGTCTGCTTTGCCGCAGGAATTGCTGTTTCGCCCGCTATTCTTCCGCCGCTATCACGCCTTGCTACCTGCAGGACGCCGTGCCGACTTGCTGAACGCAGTCATCTTTTCCTTCGCTCATCTGATGTATTGGAGCTGGATTGTAACCATCATGACCTTTATTGGCGGGTTGCTATTCAGCTGGGCCTATCGCAAGCGCGGTTCGTTCTTCTACGCGGTTTTGCTGCACGCGATTGCGGGGAATATCATCTTTGCCGTGGGTCTGGGTGTGTATTTCTATTCAGGCAACGTGCAAAGGCCGTTTTGACGGGGCGACCTGCCTTGACTTTCTGGGCCTGACGGGGTGTATCGGCGCGACGAATTCTGCGCCCGAAGGGATATGATCCATGCACGCCTATCGCAGCCACACCTGCGCCGCTCTGACCGCCGCCAATGTTGGTGAAACCGTCCGCCTGTCCGGTTGGGTGCATCGTGTCCGAGATCATGGCGGCGTGCTGTTCATCGACCTGCGCGACCATTTCGGTGTGACACAAGTTCTGTGCGATGGCGACAGCGCGGCCTTTGCCGAGCTGGAGAAGGTTCGGTCCGAATGGTGTATCCGCATCGATGGCACCGTCAAAGCGCGCGACGCCGATCTGGTGAACCCGAAACTGCCAACTGGTGAGATCGAGGTTTATGTGCGCGAACTGGAAGTTCTGGGCGCAGCCGACGAGCTGCCGCTGATGGTGTTTGGCGATCAGGAATACCCCGAGGAAACCCGCTTGCGCTATCGCTATCTGGACCTGCGCCGCGAGGCGATGCAGCAGAACATGACCCTGCGCTCGGACGTCGTGGCCTCGATGCGCCGCCGGATGTGGGATCAAGGCTTCCGTGAATACCAGACACCGATCATCACCGCCTCTTCGCCCGAAGGCGCGCGCGACTTCCTGGTGCCCTCGCGTCTGCACCCGGGCAAGTTCTACGCGCTGCCGCAAGCGCCTCAGCAGTTCAAACAGCTGATCATGGTGTCGGGTTTCGACAAGTATTTCCAGATCGCACCGTGCTTCCGCGACGAAGACCCGCGCGCGGATCGCTCGCCGACCGATTTTTACCAACTCGACCTTGAGATGTCGTTTGTCGAACAGCAGGACGTGTTCGACACAATCCAGCCCGTTCTGACCGGCGTGTTCGAAGAGTTCGGCGGTGGTCGCAAGGTTGATCAGGACTGGCCTCAGATTTCCTACAAGGATGCGGCCCTGTGGTACGGCAGCGACAAGCCCGACCTGCGGAACCCTATTAAAATGCAAGTGGTCTCCGACCACTTCCGCGGGTCTGGCTTCGCGATTTTCGCAAAGCTGCTGGAGCAGGACGGCACCGAAATCCGCGCCATCCCAGCGCCGACCGGGGGCAGCCGCAAGTTCTGTGATCGTATGAACGCGTTTGCCCAGAAAGAGGGTCTACCGGGGATGGGTTACATCTTCTGGCGTGATCAGGGCGAAGGGATGGAGGCCGCTGGCCCGCTGGCCAAGAACATCGGCCCCGAGCGAACCGAGGCAATCCGTCAACAGTTGGGTCTGGGCGTCGGCGACGCAGCGTTCTTCCTGGGTGGCAAGCCGAAAGCCTTTGAGAAGGTCGCTGGCAAGGCGCGCGATGTCATCGGCGAAGAACTGAACCTAACGGAAAAAGACCGTTTTGCGTTTGCGTGGATCGTGGATTTCCCGATCTATGAACAGGACGAGGAAACTGGCGCGATCGATTTCGAACACAACCCGTTCTCGATGCCGCAGGGCGGCATAGAGGCGTTGCAGGGCAACCCGCTGGACGTGCGCGGCTATCAGTACGATCTGGCCTGTAACGGGTATGAACTGGTTTCAGGCGCAATCCGAAACCATAAACCGGAAATCATGCTGAAAGCCTTTGAACTCGCAGGTTATGGCGCGGATGAAGTGAAATCCCGCTTTGGTGCCCTGTTCAATGCGTTCCACTATGGCGCGCCGCCACACGGTGGCTGTGCTGCGGGCATCGACCGGATCGTGATGCTGCTGGCGGATGAGGCCAATATCCGTGAGGTCATGATGTTCCCGATGAACCAGCGCGCCGAAGACCTGATGATGGATGCACCGTCTGATCCGAGCTCGGATCAGTTGATGGAACTGGGTCTGCGGATCATTCCTCAGGATTAAGGTGCTTTAGTCAGATCGCTTAGACCCGCGAGCAGAGCGTGAAACCCAGATCGACTTGCCCCTGGCAGGTAACCGCGTCACAATTCCCTCCTCCGCGCATTGCGGGCGAGGGTGCGGCGACGCCGATTGAACTGGCGCGAAAACCCGAGGCTAGTCGATCAGCTTTTCAAACCCCTTTCGGTTGACCCGAATGGATCGGGCGGTTTGGCGGGTGTGGCGGTATATCCAGACGAACAGCAGTGATGCGGTGATAAAATATGCGGTTGCCATTTCAGATCGCCTCTCGCTGTTCCAGCCGTGTTTGAACAAGGCCCGCAACCTGCGCAGCCAGTGCCGTGATCGGAGTGCCTTGAGCGCGCGACTGGGCAAGCTTGCGCGCGGCTTCTGCAAGCACAGTATCTTCGGCCTCGCGCGCAACGCCCTGCAGAAACTGGGCGGCATAATCCAAGGTGCGTGGATCGGTGGGTCCGGCCAGAACATCTGCGATATGGGCCATGTCATCCTGATAAGCCAGAGGGTCCGGCTGAATGACCTCATCCCGTACTGAGTGAAGGCCACTGGGGCGTCGATCTTCGGGCAGGCATTCAAGGATGGATTTCTGAAAATAAGACATGGATTTTAAAGGCTTGGGTAGGAAGCCATCCGCCCCGACGCTCTGAGCTACAGTCTGGTTCTCATCATCGCCTGACATGCCCAGAATCACGCTGATCCGTGGGGATGCCGCGCTGAGTTCAGCGATCAAATCGGCGCCCGATCCGTCCGGCAATCCCATATCCACCAGAATGACAGACGGGCGATAGATCTGCAGATGGCGGCGTGCGGATTTCAGACAGTCCGCGCGCCTGATCCTCGCTCCGCTGTGTAGGCACATCAAACGAATGGCATCGCAGGCGTAGCGACTGTCTTCGACGACCAAAATGGTTTGCCCCAGCAGTGGCCGCGTTGCCGTGGGCGCGGCGATGGTGGTGGCGAAGGGGACCGAATCGTCCATGGCAGCTCTCCTATCCAACAGATGGTTCACGCTAGGAACTTCTGGCTAACACAGGGTTAACGGGCGATTTGGCGCACTTGTTCTTTGCCAGGGCTGCCCCCATAACCCATGTAACGCAAGCTTGAGGAGACTAATATGATCGGACGCCTGAACCACGTCGCCATCGCCGTACCCGACCTAGAAGCCGCATCCGAGCAGTATAGTTCTGCGCTGGGCGCTAAGGTGGGTGCCCCGCAGGATGAGCCGGATCATGGTGTCACGGTCGTGTTCATCGAGCTGCCCAACACCAAAATCGAACTTCTGTATCCGCTGGGCGATGATAGTCCGATCAACGGGTTCCTCGAAAAAAACCCCGCAGGTGGCATTCACCATGTGTGCTATGAGGTCGAAGATATAATCGCAGCCCGCGATCACCTGAAAGAAACCGGTGCGCGTGTATTGGGCAGTGGCGAACCGAAAATTGGTGCGCATGGCAAACCCGTTTTGTTCTTGCATCCCAAGGATTTCAACGGCTGCCTGGTCGAGCTGGAGCAGGTATAATGCAAAGCCCGGAGGGCCCGAAATGACCATCACCGCTGCGCTGGTGCTGTTTGCAGTTATCTGGTTTTTGACGCTGCTTGTTGTGCTTCCCATTCGCATAAAAACGCAGGGCGATCTGGGCGATATCGTACCGGGCACCCATGCGGGCGCACCTGAAGTGCACTATATGAAGAAAAAGATGTGGATCACGACCGGTATCACGTTCGTTCTGTGGGCGATCATCGCAGGGATCATACTGTCCGGTTGGATTTCGGTGCGGGATTTCGACTGGCTGAACCAGCTGGAACCCCGCTGATCGGTGTCAGGCTGTGCGGGCCGACACAGCGTGATAGATATGGGTGAACGTCGCAGCCCCGATAATTGGGATCACCAAATTCACCAGCGGGACCGAGAGCGGTATGGCCATCAGCGTACCTGCAAGCCAGATCGTGGAGGCATGCTTCGCGCGCAACTGGCGCGCGCCGTCGCGCCCCAACCGGCGCATTGCTGCCAAGGTAAAGTACTCGCGTCCTAGCAGGAATCCGTTCATTGCCCAGAAGATGAAAGGCGCGAATGGGGGGAACATAGCATAGAGGATCAGAGCCAGAAGGTTTGCCAGAATCAACACACCCATAAAGCTGAGACCGTCCATCACCGCTTCGCTGAACGGGATACGAGGGACGGGCGGCAGGTGGGTATAGTGCTTGTCTTCAACCGCTTGCGCCACCTCCTCCAGAAAGATCGAGGTGATGGCAGAGGCCACGGGCACCATCAGGAACACCGGCAGCACCAATACCAAAAAGATGCCCGAGTAGTTCAGTACATCGTTCAGCCAAGACACCTCGCCGACGAAAGGCAGCGAGATTTCACTGCCGGACAAGGAATTGATGAACCAGATCGCGCCCGCGCAGGCGAGAAAGAGCAAAAGGATCGTCAGCCCGATTCCACGCAGCAAAACAGACCGGAACTTTGGGTCGCCGACCTGACCAAGCGCCGCAAAAAACGCGTTGAGGATGATCATTCAGAAACCCAGTCGGTCAGTGCATCAATGTCAGGGCGAGGGCGTTCAGGCGGGATGGCGCCTTCGGTGGCAATATGGATCAGCCCGGCCAAACGTTCGTTGTCGGCCAACCCGAACGCTGCTTTACAGAATGCGGGGTCATGAGATTGCCAGCCAGACAACCAGTTCGCACCCCAGCCCGCGGCCAATGCGGCGTTCAGCAAGGCAAGGCAAACAGCCCCGGCAGAATAGGTCTGTTCAATCGCTGGGATTTTCTCTGAAGGTTTTTGAACCTCGACAACAGCGACGGCCAGATGTCCAAGGTCAAACTGACTGCGGGCCTTGGCAATGTCTTCCGGCGTTTTCCCAAGCGACTGGCCACATGTCTCGGTCAACTCCGCCAGACGAGCCATCGCGCCTTCTTCAATCACGATAAAGCGCCAGGGCTCTAGCTTACCATGATCCGGGCTGCGCGCAGCGGCGGTCAGCAAAGGCAACAGCTGATCCCGCGTCGGGGCCGGAGCCACGAGCGTCTTTGCAGGTCTAGACCGGCGCGACAACAAAAACTCCAAAGCAGCAGGGTTTTTCAGGGACATATGTTAACTTCCTTTACATCAGCTCTGTCTATCTTGGGCGGTGTAGCTGGCGTTTCAAGGGCGTGCTTATGTATTTGGCGGATCAATTCCACTTCAACCCGTGCCGTGCAAGTGGAATAGCGCACAAAATTCCCGCTGCGCCGCCCAAACGCGGGGCGGTTTTTTAGGGCTGGGCAGTTTGGTTTGAGGGTTTATTCGCGCTGATCCAGTGTTTCTCGGATCTGGTAAACACCTTCGGGCAAATCCAGGGCCGCCGCCAGATCACGCACCTGTTCAGGCGAAAGGGTAATCTTCTGAATTTGCTCGGTCCGGGGGTCCAGTTGTTCCAGAGTCACACATTCTGCGAAACTGTTGATGACGACATCCTCATGCAAAGGCTTGGGGCCTTCATCCACCAGAGTAATGATGGTCGAGTCGAATTCATGCTCAATCGAAAACATGATTTCAGAGTGCAGCCCAGAGCCTCTCAATGCAACCCGCAACTGATCGAAACCGCAGTGGTACTGACCGTCGGGTATGACTATGTTGGGCTGAAAGCCTGATCGGCAAAAGGAACAATCCATGCATCGCTTTGCTCTGCTTATGTCGGCCGTGTTTCTTGCGGCGTGCTCAACAGGTGAGTTGCGTTTGGTTCCTGCTGAGGAGTGGCGCGGGCTGACACCCGACGAGGCTGCCAGTGCTGCGGCCTTTCGGGCTGTGAGCCGAGAAGTTGGTCAGGAGGCGCGTACGCAATGCAAGCGGTCCGCCAGCGCAGAGAATTGTGATTTTGGCATTTTTGTCGATTTGAATCCGTCTGCCCCACCAAATGCATTTCAAACTTTGGATGATCAAAAGCGGCCTGCCATCATCTTTACCCGGTCGATGATCGAATCGACCCGGAACACTGATGAACTGGCCTTCGTGATGGGACATGAAGCGGCGCACCACGTGCTGAACCACATTGCCCGACAAAGTAAGAACGCCAGCATAGGTGCTGCGAAATTTGGTGAGGCGGAACGTATACGGGGTAAGGGGGACGCCGCTGTGGAGCGGGCGCAGAAGCTGGGGGCGAAGGTTGGGGTGCAGGCCTATGTGCAGGACTTTGAGCTTGAAGCAGACCAACTGGGAACGATCATAACCTTCAACGCTGGTTACAACCCGTTGGTTGGCGCAAAATACTTTGATCGCATCCCAGATCCCGGAGACAGCTTTCTGGGAACCCACCCCCCGAATGCCGAGCGGGTTCAGATTGTTCTGGAAACCTCTCGCAAACTAGGGCTGTCGCCGTGACAGAACTGGTGCGGCTGGGTGTGATCCTGACGGATCGCGGATCAAAATACGCGGTCTCAGGTGCGGCGGTGTCGTCACGTACACAGGTCGATGCGGTACTGACTGCGTTGAAACGTGATAAGTCCTACTCCAAAGCCACTCACAATACCTGGGCCGCGACCCTACCGACGGGGTCACTCAAGGCCGATGACGGGGAAAGCGGCGCGGGCATGGTCATCCTGCGGATGATGGAGCGCGAAGAACTGCAGAATCACGTGATCATCGTCACCCGTTGGTACGGCGGGAAAAAGCTGGGCGGTGATCGTTTTCGGCGTGTTCAAGATGCAACGCGCGCCTATTTGGACCATATCGCGGCCTCTGCTTGACCTGAATCAAGGTTTTGCCTTGGCCAGCGGATACCTTTCCCTCGTGGCGCGACAGGGAAAGGACAGGACATGCCCAGCCGAGAGACTTTGCGATTGCACGCCGGATTGGTCGACGACATGGCGCGGATGCTGGATATCGACCTGCAGGAGGCCGCTATCGAAGGCGGCATATCGATTGATCAGATTTCGGATGCTGTTGTCCGGTGTGCCGATTGCCCAAACCCGATACACTGCCAAAACCTGTTGCAGAATGCCGACGCGCTGGATCGTGCGCCGGAATATTGCCGCAACCAGGAGTTGCTGCACAAGCTAAGACCCTAACAACGGTGATCTGATGCCACGGCTCGGAGATATCATGACCCACCTCCGTCTGGTCTTACGGATGGGGCAGGCGACCGGCACCGATCTTGTTGCTGCGCATCGCACAGGTCATCTCAGTCAGGCAGACTGGGCCGAGATGATCCGGTGTTGCCGTGGCTGCATGTGGGCAAAGCAATGCCCTGAATGGCTGAACGAGCGCGAAGTCGCTGCAGCCGTCCCTAACAGATGTCCAAATCGAGCACGGTTCGCGGCGCTGAAACGCGCGCAGATGGAAGACGCCTGATGCCCCGTCAAATGCTGGGCCAGATTGAAAAGCACTTCTGGTTGACACGTTCTGTAGCGCGTTCAATGGGCATTTCTTTCACTGAAGTGATTGCCGAAGGGCGACTTTCCGCCGAAGGATATGCGGCATTGGTGACGCGTTGCAGGGCGGCGGGCTGCAGCAAGGAATGCGCGATCTGGTTGGCTAAGAACCGAGATATCGCAACGTCGGCGCCCGAGTTTTGTGCAAATGCCGATCAGCTTGCTGCCTTGCGCTAACGGTCAAATCTTCGAATGTGATCCATCGCACAAAGGGGCTTTCTGGCTGTGCTTGCAGCAGCAGAAAAACACCTTTTTGTTGGATTCAGCCGTGTATTTCAGGGGTTCAAAGTCCGTACCCTTATGCGATCCATCACAAAATGGCTGCTTCGCTGATCGGCCGCATGCGCACCAGAAATAGGTCTTGCCCTCGGCAACATCGATGGGAACGGGTTCCTTTTTGGCAATGATTGGTGCGTCTGACATGTGGCTCCTCCGATCTTGGCTGATGTCACCTAGAAGAGTAAGGCAATGCCCTGGAAAGGGTAGGGCAAATACAAATCGTGTTCAGATAGACGGTTACACAGGCATAGGTTCGCTGCCGATCACCGGTTCGTGATCGATTCTGTTGCCAGAGTGTTTTTCTGACTTTATCCTGAAAATGGCCCCGAAAAACTGGGCAATATCAGAAAAGTAATAGAGGAAAGACGGACATGAAACTGAAACTCGCTGCTGTTGGCGCCTTCGCACTGATCCTGACTGCCTGCGCGCAGCAGGAAGAACCTACGCCTGTCTACGTTCAGCCAAGCTATGACAAAGCTGGCACACCAAGCTGCCCGGGCGGGTATGACCTGGCGACGACCGAAGCAGGTGAGACCGTCTGTAACCCGGTTACACAATAAGCTTTCTGCAGGCGGTCCAGTTTGGGCCGCCTGTCCCCCAAGCGAATGAGGCCGCCTGCTAGGCGGTTTTTTGTTTTGTGCTTAATTTGGACATACGAGCGACCCAGTCACGAATGACGCTGCTCAGTTGATCTTGCCCCACAGGTCATATTCACCGGCTTCGTCAACCGTTACCTGTAGAATGTCGCCCGGTTTAAGGTCTTCAAACCTTTCGTCAATGAACAGGTTCCCATCAATTTCCGGTGCATCGGCTTTGGTGCGGCAGGTGGCGGCCTCGGCATCCACTTCGTCTACGATCACCTGGATCGTTTGCCCGACCTTGGCCTGTAGCTTCGCCTCGGAAATCGCCTGTGCTTTCTCCATAAAGCGCTCCCACCGGTCTTGTTTGACCTCGTCGGGAACATGATCCGGCAAGTCGTTCGAGCGTGCGCCAGCGACGTTTTCGTATTGAAAACAGCCAACGCGATCTAGCTGCGCCTCATCCATCCAGTCTAGCAACGTTTGAAACTCGGCCTCTGACTCGCCCGGGTAGCCAACGATAAAGGTCGAACGCAGCGTGATGTCAGGGCATATGGCGCGCCACGCCCGGATCTCATCCAGAGTTTTTGCGGCTGCCGCAGGGCGCGCCATGCGTTTCAGAACATCCGGGTGCGCGTGTTGGAACGGGATATCCAGATAAGGCAATACGTTGGACCCGGCATCCGCCATCAACGGGATCAGCTCGCGAACATGTGGGTAGGGGTAGACATAGTGCAGACGCACCCAGGCATCGAGATGTCCCAACTCACGCGCCAGATCGGTGATATGGCTGCGGACCTCGCGATCTTTCCACGGGTTTGCATCGTATTTTCGATCTAACCCATAGGCCGAAGTATCCTGCGAGATCACTAGCAACTCGCGCACGCCGTTATCGACTAGTTTTTCCGCCTCGCGCAACACCGCATGGGCCGGACGGCTGGCCAGCTTCCCACGCATGTCGGGGATGATGCAGAACTTGCATTTGTGGTTACAGCCTTCCGAAATCTTCAAATAGCTGTAGTGGCGCGGGGTTAGTTGCACGCTGCTGGCAGGTAGCAGGTCGACGAACGGGTCCGGGTCCGGCGGAACCGCCGAATGTACCGCATCCAGAACCTGTTCGTATTGATGGGGTCCGGTGACTGCCATGATGCGCGGGTGATGTTCGCGGATATAATCCGGTTCCGCCCCAAGGCAGCCGGTGACGATCACCTTGCCGTTTTCAACCAGTGCTTCGCCAATCGCATCCAGCGACTCGGCCTTGGCACTGTCCAGAAACCCACAGGTGTTCACGATGACGGCATCGGCCCCGGCATAATCGGGCGAAATGCCATATCCTTCGGCCCTCAGACGGGTCAGGATGCGCTCGCTGTCGACCAGTGCTTTGGGGCAACCCAACGACACCATGCCAATGGTTGGCTGGTTTGAACGGGGCGTCTCGGGCATCCGGGCGGCGGGCGCCAGGTCGGGGCGTAGATTTGGCGGGTTTGTGGTCATGGCGCGGCATATAGTGGGGAAAGCTTCCCCTTGCAAATGTCGCGATCCATTTGGATGATGAAATCAAACAGGCCAGCAGGTGGAGAGCAGACACATGAAATGGCTAATACGCATCGTGTTCATTCTTGTCGCTGTTGTTGGGCTGGTCTTTGGTGCCTTGCTGCTGATGCCTGGCGACAAGCTTGCGGCAATCCTGTCTGAGCAGGTGAAGGCCCAAACAGGCCGTGATCTGACCCTGACAGGTGACGTAAACCTGTCGTTCTGGCCGGTTCTGGGGATGGAAACCGGTCCTGTGACATTCGGCAACGCCGACTGGGCCGGTCCCGAACCGATGCTAAGCGCGCAAAGCCTTGCTGTGGGTGTTGATGCCGCCGCTTTGCTGGCAGGTGATTTGAAGATCAAACGTGTCTTTGCAGATAATCCTGTGCTGCGCCTCGAACTGTCAGAGGGGCGGGGAAACTGGGTGTTGGGCGCGCCTGCTTCTGCATCGTCCGGAGGTGGTAGCGCCTCTAGCGCAGCGCCAACTGAATCGAGTGCAGCGGTGACGCTGGAACGGTTAGAGCTTACGGATGCGCGCCTCATCTACATTGAAAACGGCGAAACCCAGATGGATTTCTCGGGTGTGACGCTGTCGGCCAGCTGGCCTGATGTGTCGGCCCCTATGGTCATGCAGGCCAAAATGGGTGTGCCGGGCGGTGCGGTGCAGGTGGACCTGAAGATCCCCGATCTACCTGCGTTTTCCGCTGGTGAGGTGACGCCCCTAGAACTGTCATTGAAAGCGCCTGGTGGCGAGATAGGGTTCGACGGTCGGGTCAACCTGTCCGGAGAGATGGACGGCAAAACACTAATCACCACCCAAAGCACTGAAAAGATGTTAGCCGCTTTTGGGCAGGGAGGTGTCGGCGTTCCCTATGGCTTGGGCCAGACGGCGGATATCTCGACCCAGATGACCTACACAAAAGACGGCAAGGTGTCACTGCGCGATATGGTGGCCAAGCTTGATAACAACCGTTTTGCGGGCGAAGCCGATATCACGATTGCCACGACGCCGAACATCGTCGCCCGGTTGGACGCGGGGGCGTTGGATCTGACCAAAGCAACTGGCAAGGTTGAAGGATCGAGCGGCGATTCCGCGCCATCAGCCAGTGAGGGCTGGTCCAAAGACCCGATTGATGCATCGGCCTTGTCTCTGGCGAATGGCCAAATTCGCCTGACCGCGAAGTCTATTGCGGTTCCGGGGATGGAGTTTGGCGCGTCGGACCTTACACTCAGTTTGGATCGCGCACGCGCGGTGTTGGAAATGCACCCTGCGACGTTGTTTTCCGGTCAGCTGAACGGGCAGGTAGTCGCGAACAATCGAAACGGCTTGTCCGTGGGCGGCAACCTGAAAGCCAGCGGCCTCAATCTGCAACAGGCGTTGACGACACTGGCGGGGGTAGAGCGCCTGTCCGGTACCGCATCAGGGGCGGTCGAGTTTCTGGGGGTAGGGCAAACCGAAGATCAGATCATGCGCTCACTTAGTGGTAAGGGCAACGTAGATGTTGAGAGCGGTGTGATCTCAGGCTTTGATCTGGATCGGCTTATGGGCCGCGGCACGGGATCAGGCGGCACAACGGTGTTTAACAGCCTGACCGCCAGCTATGTGATCGACAAAGGTGTGCTGACCAACAATGACCTGTTGATGTCGCTTAAGAACTTCCGCGCCGATGGCAAAGGCAGCGTCAATCTGGGTGCGCGCAGTATTGACTATCTGTTCACGCCAACCGCGCTTCGGGCCAATTCTGGCGATGGTATTTCGGTACCGGTGCGTATTGAGGGGCCGTGGAGCAACCCCTCGATCAAACCCGATCTGACGAAAGTCATCGAGGCTGCGGCTGAAGGGAAGGTCAAGGAACTGGAAGACAGCGCCAAACAGAAGGTGTTCGACAAGGTCGGGCAAGAGCTGGACACAACTGTGACTGATAGCGATCAGATCGAAGACGCGCTGAAGAACAAGCTGGAGGAAGAGGCCAAGAAAGGCCTGTTGAAACTATTTGGCGGTGATTGAAGGCTAACGGCTGGGGCTTTGGCTCAGCACCGTCAAATGGTCTGATCGTAGTCGCCGACACCGGGCTCTGATCGGATGACAGCATCGATATCCGCAAAAATGGCGCGCATTTCGGCGTCGCTATCGCTGCTTTCGCAGACAACCACAAGGTTGGGAGTGTTTGAAGACGCACGCACCAACCCCCAACTGCCATTGTCCAGAATAACGCGGGCACCGTTGACGGTCACCACTTCTTTGATCGCGCGGCCCGCAAGGCTTTCGCCCGATTCTGCTTTGGCGACCAGCTTGTCGACCAGCCGGTTCAGAATATCGTATTTTTCTGTATCCGCCGCGTAGGGCGACATGGTTGGTGTGGACCATGTCTTAGGCAAGGCCTTGCGCAGGTCCGACATGCTTTGGTCCGGATTACGATCCATCAGCTTGCAAATCTCAACGGCGACGCGCATGCCGCAGTCGTAACCACGCCCGACCGGTTCGGCCAGAAAGTAGTGCCCGGATTTCTCGAACCCTGCTAAAGCGCCAATCTCTTTGACGCGCCGTTTCATGTGGCTGTGCCCGGTTTTCCAATAGTCGGCTTTGATGCCCAGGGCCTGTAGCTTTGGGTCGCTGGCGAATAGGCCAGTGGATTTCACATCCGCAACAAATGTCGCCCCTGGATGTAGTTTGGCAAGATCGCGGGCCATGATGACACCGACCTTGTCGGCGAATATCTCTTCGCCTTCATCATCGACAACACCGCAACGATCGCCGTCCCCGTCAAAGCCAAGCGCCAGATCGGCACCGCTTGATTTAACGGTATCGGCCATGTCGTGCAGCATCTCCATGGCTTCTGGATTGGGGTTGTAGTTGGGGAACGTGTAGTCCAGCCGGGTGTGGCTGGGCACGACCTCAACCCCGATCCGTTCAAGGACTTCGGGCGCGAACGCTGAGGCTGTGCCGTTGCCGGTGGCGCAAACCACTTTCAGCGGGCGGGTCATTTTGAAGTCACCGACCAGATCATCGATATAGGCCTCTTTCACGCCCTCGACGAACTCATACGATCCACCTGATTGGGGCTGCCCTTCGCCGCTCAGAACGATGTCGCGCAGCTCGGCCATCTCGTCAGGGCCATGAGTCAGCGGGCGCTCGAACCCCATTTTCACGCCGGTCCAGCCGTTTGGATTGTGGCTGGCCGTGACCATGGCAACGGCCGGAACATTCAGATGGAACTGCGCGAAATAGGCCATTGGGCTAAGCGCGGGGCCAATATCCTTGACCTGAATGCCCGCTTGCATCAGCCCCAGGATCAGCGCGTTTTTGATCGACAGGGAATAGTCGCGGTAATCGTTTCCAACCGCTATGACAGGCTCGATCCCGCGCCGCTGAATTTGTGTGCCCAAACTCAGGCCAAGCGCCGTCATCCCGGGCAGGTTGATCTCTTCGGGGTATTTCCAGCGCGCGTCGTATTCCCGAAACCCTGTGGGCTTGATCATCGCGTCGCGCAGAAAACTCCAGGTGTTTGGCGACACCTCGGGGATAGGTTTGGTCACAACAGCACTCAATCGTTAAATCTGGATGGGGTTCGCTTTGGCCAGCGCATCAAAACGCATCAATGTGTCGATGAGTTTTGGCATTTGGTCTAGCGGGATCATGTTTGGACCATCCGAAGGTGCGCCATCTGGTTCTTGGTGCGTTTCAATAAAAACAGCACCAATACCGAGAGACACAGCGGCTCGTGCCATAACGGGAGCAAACTCACGCTGGCCACCAGATGAACCGCCTTGACCGCCCGGCTGCTGTACCGAGTGGGTAGCGTCCATCACAACCGGATAGCCTGTCTTGGCCATCTCGGGCAGTCCACGCATGTCAGCCACCAAGGTGTTGTAGCCAAAAGACGTACCGCGTTCTGTCAAAAGAATGTTCTGGTTCCCGGTGCTTTCAATCTTGTCGACGATATTGCCCATCTCCCATGGGGCCAGAAATTGCCCCTTCTTAACATTAACCACAGCACCGGTGTTTCCGGCAGCCAACAGCATATCCGTTTGGCGGCATAGGAAGGCCGGGATCTGCAAGACATCCACCGCCTCTGCGGCGATGGCGCATTGGGCTTCGGTGTGGACGTCTGTCAGCACCGGCACACCGATGGTTTTGCGGATGCCGTCCAGAACCTTCAGCCCGGCATCAATACCCATGCCGCGTTTGCCCGACAGCGAGGTCCGGTTGGCCTTGTCATACGAGGCCTTGAACACATACTGCGCGCCCGCGGCCTCGCAAGCTTCTTTCATCTTGCCCGCAATCATCTGGGCATGATCGGCTGTTTCAAGCTGGCACGGACCGGCAATAATGGTCAGCGGAAGATCGTTGCCGACCGTCAGGTCGGAGATTTTGACATGTTTCATGTGTTTTACGAGGATACCTGTTCACGAAGGACCGACGCGGTAAGCGAGATCATCAGGTAGATACCAGCAAACAACAGGAAAGCCAAAATCGTATTTTCGAACTTGCGCGGATAGCTGGGATCTTGGCTTGGCACAGGATTGACCGAGACGGTCAGATACCGCACCTGCCGGTTGGCCTCGGTTCGTGTGGTTTCCATGTACTGCATCGCGGTTTGCAGCAACATATCCCGTGCGACCAAATCAGCCTGTGCCATTTGAATCCGAACGCTCAGGCGGGCCAGCGAGTTTTCGCCTGCCGAGACATCCAGCATCTCGGCATTCAGCTCGTCCAGCACGTTTTCCAGTCGGGTAATATCTGCGTTCACCCCGTCGACCTTGGCCTGGTTGGGGCGCAGATTGTCCAGCAAGGCAGCCAGTTCAAGGCGTTTGTCCTGCAGCAAAATCTCGATCTCGTTAATCCGACCACGCAGACCTGCAAGAACGTTTTCGGGGTCAAGAACCGCGCCTTGAAGCTGTAGTTCGATCAGGGCTTCCTGGGCTTGTCTGCGCGCCTCTTGCGCTGCTTCGAAACTTTCAAGCGCATCCCGCATTTGGTCATCGCGCTTTTCACCAGACAGCGTGTTCACGCGGCTTTCTGCGTAGGAAATCAGGCGCTCAGAAAACTCGGTCGAGGTTTGCGGGTCCGGGGCGATAATTTCCATCCGGATGATTCCGTCGGTAGGATCGTATCCGATCGTTACAATGCGCTTATAAAGCTTATAAGCCTCTTCCAGTGTTGCGTCTGGGGCCAAACGTTGGACTGGATCAATCCAATCCTGCTTGAACACCTCAGCGAACCCCGCGTCCCGGTCCAGCAGCAGCAGTGCTTCTTTTGATTCCAGAAAATCCTGCACCGAAACCGAATCCTGAGCCGTGGCAAACTGTGTGCCCGATAGTAAGCCGCCTACAGAACCACCCGCAGCATCCGCTTGCAGGATCGAGAAGGAGGAGTTGCTGGCATACATTGGCGTCGCGATGCGATAGAAATAGAACCCCACTACAAAGGTCGGCAGAAGAACAAACGCGGCCAATCTGGCGAACAAGGTAAAGAGTTTGACGCGCCGCCTGCGCGCGATCTCTTTCTGAATTTGCCCGATTTCCAGATTGCGCCGTTCGGCCGGGCTCATTTCAGGGCCCGGAACGCCATACTGTTTTTCCTGCGTAGTTTGGGGCAGTTGGACCCGGACTTTGTCTTTTGGCTTGCCGGGCTGTGCGTCTGCATCTGGCTCTTTTGCAGCGGCAAGTTCGAGCAGATTTGTCCGCTCGAACGGATCAATGCCCTTTTTGCGCAGCAGTCGTACAGCGTCATAATCCGAGGACGCGGCAAGCCCGTGTTTTTGGGCAAGGCGTCTTGCGATGCGCAATTGGCGGCCGGTCAGACCTTCGCGCTTTATGTCGTCCAGTTCTGTTCCGGGCTGGGTTTCATTGGCGGCGGCGGGGCTTTGCGTGGCGTTTCGGATGCGCGCAATAGCATCCGCGCGCGCCTCGGCCGAGGCATCGACCTGCCGCTTGCGGCCCAGATTGTACTTTCTAACCTTGGGTTTCGTAGTCATATAGCTGTTTTGCCTCTTCCAAGGTTTCAAACATGTAAAGCTGCCCGTCCAACAGAACCGCCGCCTGCTGGGCAAACTTCTCTAGTGTTTCGGGGCTGTGCGATACAATCACCAAGGTCGTCGTGCGCAGACGCTCCTGCAAGATGTCCCCGGCTTTTTTGTTGAACTCAACATCCGTGGAAGAGGGCATCCCCTCATCAATCAGATACATGTCGAAATCCAGCGCCAGCAGCAATGAAAAGGTGAATCGCGCCCGCATCCCCGAGGAATAGGTCGCAAGTGGCTGGTTGAAATATTCACCCAAACCGCAAAGCCAACTACAATAGGCCTCAACATAATCGGGATCCATGCCGTATATTTTGGCGATGTAGCGCGCGTTTTCCAGCGCCGACATTTTGCTGGACACACCGCCAGTAAATCCCATTGGAAACGACACTTTGCAATCACGGCGAATGACCCCTTCATCCGGCTTTTCCAGCCCCGCCATCATATTGATAAGAGTGGTTTTTCCGGTTCCATTGGGGGCGAGAACGCCAAGCGATTTGCCCAGCTCAACCCGGAATGAGACCTGATCCAGGATCACCTTTCGGCTGGTCCCGGTCCAGAAGGATTTGCTGACATTCTCGAACTCAAGCATCTGCTCTCTGCTGCTCAATCCAGTATTGTGTCGCTCTTATCACATGGCGATGAGGTGCATTTCCTATCGGTCCATGTTGGCTACATTATGTCGAATTATGAAACAAATCATCAATATGCACCAGCGATTGGAAGGGGCAGGTAACATTCCATGGTCAATCTGATCGATGAGATTCAAGCTTGCCGCCTTTGCGCCGATCAATTCGCGCAAACTGAGACGGCCCATTCACCGCGACCGGTCGTTTGGTTTAAGCCGGGCACACCTATCCTGATTGCGGGGCAGGCGCCTGGCGCACGCGTACACGAGTCGGGCCGCCCGTTCACGGATCCCTCAGGGGATCGATTGCGCACTTGGTTGGGCATTGGTAATTCCGTCTTCTACGACCGGGCCAAGCTGTCCATTGTGCCCATGGCCTTTTGTTTTCCCGGATATGACGCCAAGGGCGCGGACTTGCCGCCTCCTGCGATTTGCCGAAAGACATGGCATGACCGCGTGGTTGAGGCGCTTGGTAAGGTTCCGCTAACGGTTCTTGTAGGTGGTCATGCGCATAAGTACCACCTTGGTGCGCGTGGTTCGGTCACAGATACGGTCAAAGACTGGAAGTCTCACGCACCACATGTCTTCCCCTTGCCTCATCCGTCCTGGCGCAATACGGCATGGTTAAAGAAAAACCCGTGGTTCGAAGCCGAGCTGCTGCCAGTTTTGCGGGCCAGAGTGCAAGAGGTACTGGATGACTGAAACAACGGCCTTGGATACGGCCCACGCCGCGATGCACGCCGCCCCGAACGATGACAAAGCTCGGTTGAAGTTCTTCGAGCGTTTAGCAGATAGTGAACTGTTCCTGATGCTGACCGAAGAGGTCCAGGGCGACAACATCTCGCCCGAGGTGTTCGACGTGGCGGACGGGCAGTTTGTGTTGGCGTTTGATCGCGAAGACAGGCTGGCGCAGTTCGCGGACCGCCCGGTGCCTTACGTTGCGTTGTCCGGTCGGGTGCTGTCATCGTTGCTTGCGGGGCAGGGGATCGGCCTGGGTCTGAACCTGGAGGTGGCCCCGTCTTCGATGTTGATCCCGGCCGAGGCGCTGGGCTGGTTGGCGACGACCTTGCAGCACGGCCCGGAAGAAGTGCAGGAAAGGATCGCTGAGTTTCTGCCACCGAAAGGGCTGCCCGACAACCTGCTGATCGCACTGGATACAAAACTCGCAACCGCCGGTGGGCTGGCCCAGTCGGCCTATCTAGTCGCGACTAGGTCAGAACACGGTGCATCAGGACATTTGCTGGGGTTTGTAGGCGCGGTTGAGGGGGCGGAGGCGGCTCTGGCCACGGCCGCATCCGAGGCATTGACCTTTTCAGGTGTCGAGGCGGGTGCGATGGATGTTGGGTTCTTCGCCATGGATGACGTCGCGGCTGGGCTGCTGGCGAAAACAGGCTTACGGTTCGACCTGCCACGGCCGGAAAAACCGGATACTATACGCCCCGCCCCGGGGAGTGACCCCGAAAAGCCGCCGATCCTGAAGTGACGACCTACGCCTTACGCGGCGCCTAAGCGATACCGTGTAAGGACGTGATCTGTTTTATTCGGACGCTGCTTCCAGCTTGTCCTGCGTGCGTGTTTCGAAATCGCTGGCCTCGTGGCGTTCGTGCAATTGTGTGTGCGGCTCGCCGAATGGGCGGTTGACCATTCGGCCCCTTTGAACCGCCGGACGCGCGTCAATCGCTTTGGCCCAACGCATGACGTTTTTGTAGGATTCGACATCCAGAAACTCTGCAGCGTCATAGAGGCGGCCCAGAACAAGTTGCCCATACCAGGGCCAGATGGCCATGTCTGCAATGGTGTAGTCTTCGCCCGCGATATAGGTTTTCTCGGCGAGTTCTCGGTCCAAAACGTCCAACTGGCGCTTGGTTTCCATTGCGAAACGATCGATCGGGTATTCCCATTTTTCAGGTGCATAAGCATAGAAATGGCCAAAACCGCCGCCTAGATACGGTGCACTGCCCATTTGCCAGAAGACCCAATTCATGACCTCGGTTCGCTCTGGGCCAGACTTGGGCAGGAAGGCGTCGAATTTCTCGGCCAGGTGAAACAGGATCGAGGCGCTTTCGAAAACGCGGAGCGGTTGGTCGCCGGAGCGATCCCAAAGCGCAGGGATTTTCGAGTTCGGGTTGGCCCCAACAAAGCCCGAGCTGAACTGATCACCCTCTCCGATATTGATCAACCAGGCATTATATTCGGCACCTTCGTGACCCAGCGCCAACAACTCTTCCAGCATCACGGTAACTTTGACGCCATTTGGCGTGGCCAGCGAATACAGCTGCAAAGGATGGCGGCCAACGGGAAGATCCTTGTCATGGGTCGCGCCCGCGATAGGCCGGTTGATGTTAGCAAATCGCCCGCCGCTTTCGCTGTCCCATGTCCAGACCTTGGGGGGAGTGTATGTGGATTGATCGCTCATCTAGTGCCTTTCTTACCAAATCCGGGCGCCCGCGCGCCCGATCCTCCTACAGCTAATGTTGCAATCTTCCGAGTCCAACCCCGTCTATCAGTGCTTCCTGTAATATTCCCCGGCGAACATCTCACGATTTCTCGTTCTGGGTCACAGCGGCGCGAGCAGGGCTACGACGGGAAACAAATTCGCTTATTGTTAGCGCAGTCCCGCCAACACGGCGCCCTTGGGCACATGATCTAGAAAAGGAATGACCATATGAAACGCTTTGCTTTGACTTTCGCTGCGGCCATGACACTGGCAGTTCCGGCCTTTGCCGGCCCGCAATATGTTGACGGCACCGGATTTGCCGTCTCGGGCTATGACGTGGTTGCCTATCGCAACCTGGATCAGGTTCCTGTTGGCCAAAGTCAGCCCTCGGGCGTTCGTGGAAACGCGGATATCACCGCTGAATATAACGGTGCGACTTGGGCGTTTTCGACCGAAGAGAACCGCGACAAGTTTCTAGAAAACCCAGCCTACTATGCGCCCCAGTACGATGGTCATTGCGCTTATGGTGTCTCAAAAGGTGGCAAGGTTCCGGCGAACCCGAACCTGTGGCGCATCGTTGATGACAAACTGTATCTGAACATCACGGATGTCGTGGTTGGCTTCTGGGAAGAAGATGTGCCGGGCAATATCAATCTGGCCGAAGGCAACTGGCCGGGCATTGAAACCGGTGATGCGTCGACCAGTGTTATCCCCAAATTCACCTCGGAAGGCCCGGTTAGCAACTAACCGACCACTCACGAAACAAGGCCCGGCTTACCCCCATAAGCCGGGCCTTATGCTGATCAGCTGGCGAGCCAATACTCGTTCCGGATCGCCTGATCAGCTTCGAACCGAATACGCACGCTTTTCGCGCCGGGGAATTTGCTTTCGCAGATCGTATCCGGAATGACGACCTCACCAGCGCCCTGGTCGTTTGACTGAAAGCTCAGAACCTCGGTTTCGCTGTTTCTCGACGAGCTTAGAACCGAGGTCGGCAGAGCAATACGATTTGCGCCTTCACACACCGGCGTTGGCACAAAATAAGTTAGATCGCGCCCATAGCATCCAACTGCGTCAGGAACGTGATCCGATTCCGCTAGCGTGGCCGCGTCAGGGTCAGTGGCACTATGCGATTCCGCACTTGGCAAGGCACGGCCCGGGTCCAGCATGGCTACACAATTGGCGATATCTTCGGGTTCCAGCTCGATAATGCGCCGCCGCAGACGTGGTCGCCGCGGTTGGCTGGGCCCGTTATTGGCCCCTTTGGCGGTCAAGCCTTCTTTGCGCAGATAATCATAGGCCGCTTTGGCCCGTGCGAAGTTTGCAGAATCCCCACCCGTGTGATCGGGATGGGCGTGAAAGGCGATACGTCGCCACGCATCCCGGATATCATCCGGAGCGGCATTTGGGTCCAACCCGAGGTCCGCCAATGCGTCGGTGCGTGCCTTAACTCTGTCAACAGTCTCCATACTCAATACACTCTTTACAAACACATGATCCGAGTTTCGGCATCGTCACATTTTTGTCAATTTTTACAGAGTATTGGGGTGGTCAGGGATGACAATGTGCGCATGGTTTGCGGATTGTTTTTGAATTCAATGCTCACCTTGGGCAGAACCACAATGCGGCAACAACTGAGCCTTGTAATATGGAAAGCCCAGACCGCGATGCAGTCCGGGCAGAAATCCAAAAGAAACGGTTTTGTTAGGCGACGTTCTGAAGCTCGGTTTTCGGGGTGATCCCCAATGCAAAGCAGACATCGCGGGTCAGTTCCGGGCGGTTCAGCGTGTAGAAATGCAGCTTGTCCACACCACCTTCGATCAGGTCAGAACACAGCTCTGTACAAATAGCTGTGGCCAACAGGTCCTCGCGGTCGTCGCGCACGGCTTTCTCAAATGCCTGATCGACCCAGTCCGGGATATGGGCTCCGCAACGCTGGGCAAAGCTGCGCGCGCCTTTCCAGTTTTCGATTGGCAGAATGCCCGGCACGATGGGCTTGTCGATCCCGGACTTCACGCAGGCATCGCGGAAGCGGAAAAAGGTTTCTGCTTCGAAAAAGAACTGGGTCAAAGCCTCATCCGCGCCCGCATCCAGCTTTGCTTTTAACCAGTCCACATCTGCCTGCATATCGCGGGCTTCAGGGTGTTTGTCGGGATAGGCACCAACGCGGATGCTGAACATCTCGGTCTCGGCCAGTGCTTCGATCAGTTCGACGGAATGGGCAAAGCCCTCGGAATGAGGGACGAACGTGTTCTGCCCTTTTGGTGGATCACCGCGCAAGGCCACAATGTTCTCGACGCCCGCGCGGGCGAACCTGTCTGCGATCTCCAGCGTTTCCTGACGCGACGCATCAACGCAAGTCAGATGCGCCGCAACCGGCAAGCCAGACGACTTGTGTAACGTCGCAACCGCATCCCGTGTTAGCTCTCGTGTGGTGCCACCGGCGCCATAAGTAACCGAGACAAAGCGGGGCTCTAAAGGGGCCAGAGTCTGCACCGTGTCCCATAGGCGGAATGACGCCTCAAGTGTTTTTGGCGGAAAGAACTCAAATGAAATTTCAGGTCTGGTCATCACGGCCTCGCAGGATCAATTGAGCCTCTTGTGCCATGTGAAGCGATGTGAGACAAACTCATATTCTTCAAGAACAACATGAGTTGCGCGACATATGCATATCGAGTTCCGGCACCTGCGGACCATCAAAGCCATCCATGAATGCGGTGGCCTGGCACGCGCGGCCGACCAGCTGAACATCACACAATCCGCACTGAGCCATCAGATCAAAGGGTTGGAGGATCAGGCCGGGGTCGAGCTGTTCCTGCGCCGGTCTAAGCCGATGAAACTGTCTGCTGCCGGTCTGCGCCTGTTGCGGTTGGCCGAACAGATCCTGCCGCAGGTCGAAGCCGCGCAGCAAGAATTCACGTCGCTGCGCGACGGGCGCACGGGCCGCATGCATATCGCAATCGAATGCCACGCCTGTTTCGAATGGCTGTTTCCGGTGCTGGAATCGTTTCGGAAATCCTGGGGCGATGTGGATGTCGACATTCGCCCCGGTCTGGCCTTTGATGCCTTGCCCGCGTTGCAGAAGGAAGAGGTTGATCTGGTCGTCTCTTCCGACCCCGAAGATCTGCCGGGTGTCGAATTTGTCGAACTCTTTGATTACAATGCTGTATTTGTCGCCGCCTCGTCGCATCCGCTGGCCGAGAAGGACTATATCGAGGCTGAGGATTTTCGGGGTCAGACACTGATTACTTATCCGGTTGAGCGCACACGCCTGGATGTTTTCAGCCAATTGTTGATCCCGGCGCGGGTTGAACCGGCGGCTATTCGGCAGGTTGAACTGACCGCTGTAATCCTGCTGCTGGTTGCCTCGAACCGGGGTATTTCCGTCTTGCCCGATTGGGTCGTGCGCGAAGTCAAATACAACTCGGACTACGTTACCCGACCATTGACGAAAGAGGGAATTACCCGCCGTCTATATGCCGCTGTCCGCTCGGAAGACCTGGAAAAACCCTTCGTGCAGCAATTGGTCAAACTGGCGCGCGACGAGGCGCGGAAGTTGCAGGCGCAGTAGCAGCATTTTCGGCGGGGCTGCTATGCGCATCATTCCTCTTGGCAAGGGCGCATTGCATCAGTATACGCGCGGTTTGACCGGACAGGAGCCTTTTCACAATGGTTGGCAGTGCAAATCTCAACATCATGATCAAAGCCGCGCGCAAGGCGGGGCGATCTCTGGTCAAAGATTTCCGTGAAGTCGAGAACCTGCAGGTGTCGATGAAGGGCGCGGGCGATTTTGTGTCCAAGGCCGATATCGCCGCCGAAGCCATCCTGAAAGAAGAACTGCTGGGCGCGCGTCCAACCTATGGCTGGCTGGCTGAAGAGGGCGGTTCGATTGACGGCGAGGACCCGACCCGCCGCTGGATCGTCGATCCGCTCGACGGCACCACCAACTTCCTGCACGGTTTGCCGCATTGGGCGGTGTCCATCGCACTGGAACACAAAGGTAAGATCGTTGCCGGTGTAATCTATGATGCGGCCAAGGACGAGATGTTCTTTGCTGAAAAGGGCGAGGGCGCCTGGATGAACGACATGCGGATTCGCGTCTCCGGTCGTCATCGCATGCTTGAGTCGATCTTCTCTACTGGCCTGCCCTTCGGTGGCCGCTCCGATCTGCCGGCGACCCTGCAAGACCTTGCGCGCCTGATGCCCGCTTGTGCCGGTGTGCGCCGTTGGGGCGCTGCTGCGCTCGATATGGCCTATGTGGCCGCCGGTCGCTACGAAGGCTTCTGGGAACGTCGCCTGAACGCATGGGATCTGGCTGCGGGTATCATCATCGTGAAAGAGGCCGGTGGCTTTGTGCAGCCCCTCAACCCCGAAGGCAGCGTTCTGGACGATGGCGAAGTGATCTGCGCCAACGAGCCGATCTTTGACAGCTTTGCCAAGGTGATCCGGGGCTAAACGCCTTTACCTGCGGGGCACGCGCGGGATGCGGGATTGCGACAGCTTGTACTTTGCCTCCGGATGAGGCGGATGGCCTTGGGTGCGATCCCAATATGCCGCGCCACCGCGTTTGAGCCATAGTGGAATGCACAGGATCAACCCGACGACAAACCCCCCGGTATGGGCCCAATAAGCAACACCGCCTTCGTCGGGGTTGCTGTTCAAGCTGCCCACAAACTGCATTCCCAGCCAGACACCCAGCATGACAAAGGCCGGGATCGAAAACACACGGAAATACACGATCAGGATCAGCAGGATGTCGACGCGGGCCTTTGGGAACAACAGAAGATAACCACCCATTACCCCGGCAATTGCGCCAGACGCGCCGATCGTTGGCACCACCGAGTCTGGCGCGGTGATGACATGGATCAACCCGGCGCCGACTCCGGCCACAAGGTAGAACAGGAGAAAGGGCAGATGACCCATCTCATCTTCCAGATTGTCGCCGAAAATCCATAAAAACAGCATGTTGCCTGCCAGGTGCATCCAACCGCCATGCAGGAACATGGAGGTCACGAAGGTTTCGAACGCATAGCCATCCGTGATCCGCGCGGGAATGATCGCGTAGTCGTAGTACAACCGGTTGATCAGCGGCGCGTCATTCATGATCCCCACATAGCTGACAAAGATCAGGATATTGGCGGCCATGAGTGCGTAGACGACATAGGGTGTACGCCCCGAGGGGTTATGATCGCGGATCGGAAACATGGCGCGACGCTGGGCTTTTCCAGGCGCGGCGTCAAGAACAGCTTATGCCGCACCGGGTCATTTCCCTGCAACTTGACAGAACGCGGAACAGGGTCATCCTTGCGGTATGACACATATGCTTCACGGTCTGATCATTAGCGTTGCTCTGACCACATCCGCAGCCGCGCAAACCTGCCCGGATGCTCCGGACCATACGCAGGGAGTGAGCGATCTGATTTCACAGCTTCAACAAGCCGAGTCTGAGGTTGTGGCGCGCACGTATTCCAACCAGATGTGGGAGCTTTGGACAGATGCGCCTGACGCAAAGTCACAAACCCTGCTAGATCGTGGCATGGCACGGCGCGAAGCATGGGATCTGGTCGGAGCTTTGGAGGAGCTTAATCAGCTGGTAGAGTATTGCCCGGAATTTGCCGAAGGCTATAACCAGCGGGCTTTTGTGAACTACCTCAAGCAGGATTTCGGATCGGCCTTGCAAGACCTTGATGTGGCCATTGAATTGTCGCCGAACCATGTTGCCGCAATCAGTGGGCGGGCGTTGTCTTTGATGGGTTTGAAACGGCTGGACGAGGCCAGGGCCACACTGAAACAAGCGCTGGAGCTTAATCCATGGTTGTCAGAACGCGCCTTGTTGCAGCCCGGTGGCTTGCTGGACCCTCCGGGACAGGACATCTGAACTATCGAGGGCGCCCGCCGACCGCCAAGGTGATATCGCGCGCGGCTTCGGCAACCAGCCTGCCAAGGTTCTCAACCGTATCACGGTTAAAGCGGGCGGTCGGGCCAGACACAGAAATTCCGGCGCATGGACTGTTCTGTTCGTTGAAGATCACCGCGCCGATGCAGGACATCCCTAAATAGCGTTCTTCTATGTCATAGGACCACCCACGCTCCCGTGTGGTTTCAAGATCAACCATCAGCGCCTTGGGATCACTTAGCGTACGGTCGGTAAATGCCTCGGGTTCACTCGCGGTTAATATCCTTGAAACGGCCTCAGGCTCCATCGCTGACAGGATGGCCTTACCGATGCCCGAGGCATACATCGGCGACCGTGCACCGGGCGGAAAGAACGCGCGGATCGGATTTTTGGTTTCGATCTGGCCTACAAATACAACGTCACTCGCATCGGGAACTGCCAGATTCGCCGTTTCTCCGGTATCGTTCATCAGCCTGTGCATGATGGGCTGTGACAACTCGATCACGCTGTTGCGCTTAAGGAACGAGGCACCGGCGCGATAGGCTTCGATCCCGATCATCCATTCCTGTCGCATATCGTCGAACCGGACAAAGCTGTGCTTGGCGAGCGTGGTCAGGATGCGGTGAGTGGTTGCGGTGGGTATTCCCGTTTCGCGGCTGAGATCGCTGAGCGTGCTGCGTTCAAGCCGTGCAAGGGTGCTGAGCGCTTCCAGAGCGCGATCGAGAGATTGCAGCGTCCCAGCGGAACTTTCCTTGAACAACGATTTGGGCCTGCCGCGCGGTCGTTTCTGAATGTCCAAATTCGGGTCCTCCTGCGTCTTGCGAGAACGGTACGTGGAATTCAGGATTTTTCATATGGCGAAAAATATTTTTAGTAGCTCCGTTGATGTGCGATCAAATGAAACTTAGGCCCTGACACGGCGCCCCAATCCAACATTTTTTAAGTTTTTTGTTTCCCTACGGGAAACCCCCAATATCGCGTCAGTTTGGGATGCTGTATCAGGGTGAAGTCTATCAGGTCCTTCGCGACCAAATAGTTTTTCCCCGATGAGGGGCTGGCCTATACCCCCTTCTGGCCGGCCCCTCACTTAGTTTGGGGTCAACTCATCTTAAGCAGTTGGGCGACCCGCGATGGCAACTCTTCTGCGTGATCATAGGCCGCTGTGTGTGGGATGTTGACAACGGGTGTTTTTCGATAGCCCTGCGTGAACAATAGAAATGGAACGTCAGCACGGACCGCTGTTTCCGCATCAACCTCGCTGTCGCCGACAAAAAGGCGCGGCCCTGCGCTGTCTAAGGCGTCGAAGCTGGCCAGCAGATGCCGAGGATCCGGTTTGCGCATAGCCATGCTGTCTCCACCCAGAACCACATCGAAGAATCGCGACAGACCCAGCGCATGGAGAATGTGGCGTGCAGGGGCTTCGGGTTTGTTCGTACACACTCCGAAGGTATAGCCCTTGGCTAGCAACTTTTCCAACGCACCAGGGATGCCCGGATAAGGAACTGTCATGCTGCTGGCGGCGTCGTCGTAATGGGCGCGCATGCGTTTGGTCAATTCGGTGTGTCGTTCCGCAGGAAGTCCCACATGCCGGATCATTCGTTCTACCAGTTTAGGCAACCCATTTCCTACGAAAGAGGCAATGATCTCTTTCGGTAGCGGCGGCAATTCGATGTCTTCCAGCGTTCGGTTGGCCGCTGCTGCGATATCACCAAGGCTGTCGACAAGCGTTCCATCAAGGTCGAAAATGATTGCCGCTGCCATAGGTCACATTCCTTCCTTGCCATTTGATTTACTGTCTAGCGCGCCAGAACTTAGGCGGTAAACCGTCAATCTTTGGGAACGATGTATTGGGCGCTTGACATACCTTACTAAATTAATCAGATTAAGGGTTAAGACAATGAGCCAACCCGGTTTCGGGTCAGCCAGAACTTGAGAAACGCGAACAGATCAGGCGTTTGCCTTGACCCTTCTGGAGTTGACCGATGAATGTGCAGAACCCGAATCCCAGCCAATCTTATTCAATGTCCATCTTGCCATCCTACAAAGCCGATGATCTGACCAAAGGCGGCAATCTTGCGCATATCGAGCTGGGGGATCAACTGTATACGCTGCGGATCACCCGCGCAGGTAAGCTGATCCTCACGAAATGAGCAGCGCATCAGCCCGTGGCGGTGCAGCCGTTGGCAGGCTGTCCGACCTGAGCCCAATAGAAGCAGGCGCAGTGATGTATTTGCGGTTGTGGGGTGATGGCCCTGCAGGCCGTGCAGACGCCGCAAGCGACTTTGATATCGCGCTGGGCGCGGATCACGGACAGGCCGCGATGCTGACGCTGGATCGGTTATGCTCGCTTTGCGCAACTCACGGTCGCCGCCAGTTGGTACGGCATGGCCTGGGATGCGCGTGCCTTGGTGCTGATGAGAACTGTTTCGCGCAGATGATCGGGGCGGCGGCTGATGGTGCACGCGAGGATGCCATGATGATGGCGTCTTTGATCGTGCGTCCGGATTTTGCCCCGGCCTTGGCGTCATTGTCCGAGGATTTGGGGTTTGCCCTGCGCCGGATGACGAAATCTGTACCGCCGCCAAGCACCGGTCATCAGACACCGTCAACTGTTTTGCACTAGTCCCCTAACAACACCCGCATCCGGCGTGATGGTGATCATGATCGCACGCCGGTGCAGGAGTATAATCTCCAACCTCTGACAAGACATCCCGCAGAGCCCATAGGATCATATCCACATCTTCGGCCTCGATTGTCAGAGGGGGGCGAATTTTCAGGATGTTGTCCTTGGGCCCCTCACTGCCGATCAGGATGCGGTGATGGCGCATTCGATTTTTGACATATTGGCAGATCTCTGTGCTTTCCGAGCCATCAGGGTTGATCAGCTCAACCCCCAGGAACAGCCCCATACCACGTACATCCCCGACGCATGTGAAATCAGATTCGATCTGTTTCAGCCCTTCGATCAACCGTGCGCCCATATCCCGTGCGTTGCCCTGAAGGCCTTCGTCATCGACGATATCCAACACCTCTTTGCCGATCCGGCAGGAAAGGGTTGAGCCGCCGAAGGTCGAAAAGAACTCGATCCCGTTATCGAAGCTTCGGGCGATTTCCTTGGTGGTGACCACAATGCCAAGGGGGTGGCCGTTGCCAATGGGTTTGCCTAACACGACGATATCGGGCAAAGCCCCCTGATGTTCGAAGCCGAAGTAGTATTCCCCCAAACGGCCAAGTCCCGTTTGTACTTCGTCAGCGATACAAACTCCCCCGGCTGCCCGGATTTTCTCGTAAACCGCAGGCAGATATCCTTTCGGAGGGACGATTTGCCCCCCAACCGATGGAAAGGTTTCAGCGATAAAGCCGGCTATCCCATGGCCTCTGTCACACAGTGCTGCAATGGCAGGGTCCACAAGCGCGGCGAATTTAGCGGCGCGGTGGGAGTCGTCGCGTTTGAAAGATCCGCGAAAGTCGTCAGCCACCTCAACCAGTTCGACCCAATCGGCCTGCCCAACACCGCCGGGTTTGTTGAACTTATAGGCTGAAATTGCAACGGCAGTGTTGGTGTTGCCGTGATACCCATGATCCGGTGTTACGATCCCTTTGGCGCCGGTATGGGCACGGGCCAGTCGCAGGGCAAGCTCATTGGCTTCGGTGCCGGAATTGACGAAGAAACAGACCTGCAAATGATCGGGCAATTTGGGCAATATCTTATCTGCAAACGCCGTTTGTGCCGGGTGCAGATAGCGCGTGTTTGAATTCATCCGCTTCAGCTGATCCGCAGCAACGGCCTGTATCCGGGGATGCGCATGCCCCACATGCGGGACGTTGTTATAAGCGTCCAGATAGGGGCGGCCCCTTTCATCGAACAAATGATGTTTCCAGCCCCGTACCAGCATGACAGGGTCATCGTAAGTCAGGCTGAGGTTGCCGCCGAAATGATCATGTCGACCCTTCAAAACAGTGGTTTTGTCGGTAGGCTGATAGAAAACCTTTTCGTCTGGCAGGTTCAGCAGCGCGGCAGGATTTGGGCAGAGCTTGTGCCATAGGAACATTTCGTCGGGATCACCAACGCCGGGCCAGTCGCTCTCCATCCCATCCGTGGTCAGTGCCAGCTGGAAATGGACATGCGGGGCCCATCCGCCATTCTGGCTGGCATCCCCAAGCTGGGCAAAAGCCGCCCCTTGCGCCACCGGGTCGCCGGGTTGCAGCCGCTCACAAACCTCAGGGTCCAGATGACCGTAGAGCGTATAAAACGGGTCACCCTCGGGCGTTTCATGACGCAGGATTACAACGCCACCATAGTCCAGATGTGCGTCCCGGTTCTCTGCGACCTCAACCCGCCCGCTCAGTGGTGCATGCAAGGCGGTACCGGCCGGGGCGAACACATCCACGGCCAGATGTATGGTCCGCCGGTCCGATGCTTTCCAAGGGCCTTTGCGAAACCCTAGTTCTGCATAGATCAGACGCGGTTCGTTGTAGTAGCCCAGCCAGAGCCCTTCCCCAAACTCCTCTCCCACGCGTGCGGCTTCTTCCAGCGGCATGTGGAACGGGTTCTGCGGCCAGACCGAGTTTTCAACAGATAGGGACCCCATAGGGGCATTGCTCAGGTCTTCCCCGAACATCGGTGCGAACCCACCGCGATTGTCGGCGAGGAAGGCGCGAACACGATCAGCTCCATCAGTCACGGGCAGGCCGCAGGCTGCGCGTAGGCGCGCAGACATCAGGCCGCCGTTGACAGATACGTTCTCCAGGAACCGCCATGCGGGCGCCTGCGAAATCGTGACATAGGGATCGTCTGGGTTATCCACAGCCACTAGGGTCGAGTTCACAACCGACACCGCCAAGCGCATGCGCAGCAGCGGCCAGACCAGATCGATCTCCTGCGCGCTCAGTCGGTTTGCCGCGTGATAGCCGCGCACCAAGGCGGTCAGCGCGCGTTCGGGTTTGGGATGATCCAGAACGACATAGGCGCCCGCGATCGCGAGATCGCAAATCCGAGGGGCAGCGCACATGTCGCCCAGATCAATCATGCCCGAAACCGTATGACGTTGCCTAAAATCGCCATCGACCAAAATATTGTAGTCATTTGCGTCATTGTGAATGGCCTGCTTTGGCAAGCGGATAAGCTGATCAGAAAGCGCCCTGAATCCCTGTGTTATCTCGGCGAGCAACCTACGCCGATCCGGGTCTGAAACAGCATCCAAATGCGCTTCAATCCAACCCGCTTGCATGAGGTCCCATTTGAAATTTGGCCGCTCCAAGGCGGCATGGGTGAAACCCTCCAGCGCACGATCTGTCGCGCCCAGAACGCGTCCCAGTTTAAGGATCAGCTCCTCACTTTTGGGCGCGGTCTTGGCGTAGCATTGACCGGGCAAGCGCTCCAGCAACCAAACAAGCCGGGGGGTGCCTGCTTCGTCCTGAACTTCGGGCAAAAGGTCCCCATTCAGATCGGCAAAAACCTTTGGAAAGGGCAGCCCTGGCGCAGCGGTGGCGATATGCGCCAATGCCTTGATTTGCAGATCCACAAGGCCGGTTTCACATCCTGCACGCATGACCTTGAGCACATAATCCTGCCCGTTTTTGGCCTCGACCAGAAAGTTCAGATCATACTCGCCATCCAAGCGCGTCAAACGCGCCTCAAGCCCCCATTGCGCGCGCAACGCTGTTTTCCAGAAAGCAGCTGTATCGCTCATACCTTATCCTTCTGACCGAAGGATCCATCCTTCATCTGGCCAAAAATATCTTCGGGGGGAGGCGCGCCAACAGGCGCGGCGGGGGGCAGACAGCCCCCTTCAACCTCAATCCAAGGCGCGCAAACGTTTGAAAAGAGAAGACGTATCCCATCGCCCACCGCCCAGCTTTTGCACATCCTTATAGAACTGATCAACCAAAGCAGTAACAGGCAACGACGCCCCGGTCTCATTGGCGGTATTCAGGCAGATTCCCAGATCTTTACGCATCCAATCCACGGCGAACCCGTGATCAAAATGATCGTCCAGCATGGTTTCATAACGGTTGGCCATCTGCCAGCTGCCCGCCGCGCCCTGGCTGATCACCTCGACCACCGAACGGCCGTCCAGCCCGGCCTTTTCGGCAAAATGCAACGCTTCGCTGAGGCCCTGAACCAGACCGGCGATGGCGATTTGATTGCACATCTTGGTCATCTGTCCAGCGCCACTGTCACCTATCCGACGGCAGATTTTCGAATAGACCTGCATGATGGGCTCGGCAGCCTCGTAGGCGGCCTGATCCCCGCCACACATAATGGACAGAACGCCATTCTCGGCACCGGCCTGACCGCCCGAAATTGGGGCATCTACAAAAGCGATACCTTTGCTTTGGCCTGCCGCATACAACTCGCTGGTCACTTTGGCGGAAACTGTGGTGTGATCGACAAAGGTCGTGCCTGAGGCCATACCGTGAAAGGCGCCATCATTGCCTGTGCAGACCATGCGCAGGTCATCATCATTGCCGACACAGGCCATGACAAACTCGGCCCCCTGCGTGGCAGCTTGCGGAGTGGTCGCCATTGACCCACCATGTTGGTCCACCCAGGTTTGGGCCTTTGTAGCGGTGCGATTGTAGACGGTTACGTCATGACCGGCAGCCTGCAAATGCCCCGCCATGGGGTATCCCATGACGCCCAGGCCTAGAAAAGCGACTTTTGCCATTTTGAAAAACCTCTCTGATATCGGGCCTGGAGGCCGGCGACGTTCCGCAGGCAAGACCGGTTGGGCAGAGACAAAGCAAAGCTGCGCCCAAAGGGCAACCCCGCGTCAGGACCTACCGCCAAGATCCTGTAAAATCGGACAATCAGGTCGATCATCCCCGGCACATGCATCGATCAGATGGCCAAGCGTATCCCGCATCGCTTTCAGATCCGCGATTTTTGCATCGATCTGCGCCAGATGATCTCGGGCTACGTGTTTCACATCTGCGCTCGCGCGGGTTTCGTCCTCATACAAGGCAAGCAGGGTCCGGCAATCCTCAATCGTGAAACCCAATGCGCGGGCGCGTCCGAGGAAATTCAGCTTATGCAAATCCTGCGCGCGAAAAACACGATAGCCATTGTCGTCGCGCAGCGGTTTGATCAGATCGATCTCTTCGTAATAACGGATGGTCTTCGCCGGCAGACCTGTGCGGGTGGCGACATCTCCAATATTCATGCGGTTGCCTCTTTCGATGTGTGGGTCCTGACATGGGGTAGATCAGCCCTGACCCGGCGCAGGCGCAAGGCGTTGGAAACGACAAATACGCTCGACAGAGCCATGGCCCCGGCGGCCAATGCCGGTGACAGTAGAGGCCCCCCAAAGGGGTAGAGGACACCCGCAGCGACAGGGATCAGCAGAATGTTATACCCGAAGGCCCAGCCCAGATTCTGGCGTATATTGCGCAATGTCTGGCGGCTGATTTCGACCGCGTTCGCAACTCCGCGCAGATCGCCAGACATCAGGACCACATCAGCGGTTTCGATTGCCACATCCGTACCGGTTCCAATCGCCAGGCCGATGTCCGCGGCTGCGAGGGCGGGGGCATCGTTGATACCATCGCCGACAAAAGCCACCGTGCCAAACTTATCGCGCAACTCTTCAATTGCGTCTCGTTTTCCGTCGGGCAGAACCTCCGCCGTGACGTGATCGATGCTCAAACGATCCGCCAGCGCTTGAGCCGTACGCGCGTTATCCCCAGTCACCATGGCCAAAACTGCGCCTGTTTCGCGCAACCGTGCCAGTGCCTCTGGTGTGCCGGGTTTGACCGGATCCGAGACATAGACTGCCGCCGCCAACTGTCCTTCGATTGCCACGAACAAGGGTGTCGCGCCTCCGGCAGCGCGGACGTCGGCTTCGGATTTCAGTTCACTGATCGAAACTCCCAACTGTTCCATGAGCGACTGCGAGCCAACTGAAACAGATTGACCTTCGACCCGCCCTTGCAGGCCAAGGCCGGTGAGCGACTGAACCTCTGAGGCCTCAGGCAAATTGGCGGGGCCGGCGCGGGTGATTGCTGTTGCAATAGGGTGTTCAGACCGCGCCTCCAAAGCAGCAGCAATCCGCAGAACATCAGCCGAGGCAAATCCATTGACGGGGGTCACGCTGTCCAATTCGGGACGTCCAAGGGTCAGCGTCCCGGTTTTGTCCAAAGCAATCACCTTTGCCTGCTGCAACTGCTGCAAGGCGTCGCCTTTGCGGAACAGCACGCCCAGTTCAGCCGCGCGGCCCGTTCCCACCATGATCGAGGTGGGCGTGGCCAGACCCATGGCGCAGGGGCAGGCGATGATTAGAACTGAAACCCCCGCGACTAGAGCGTGCGATAAGGAAGGTGCCGGGCCGAACAACAGCCATGTAGTCACCGTCAGTAGCGCAACGACCATAACTGCAGGAACAAACCGATAGGTGATTTGGTCGACCAAACCCTGAATTGGCAGTTTGGCTCCCTGCGCCTGTTCTACCATTCGAATGACCTGCGCCAATACGGTGTCAGCCCCCACATGTGTGGACTCAATCCTCAATGCTCCGGTTCCGTTGACGGTTCCTCCAACGACCCGATCACCGGCAGTTTTGCCTACAGGGGTGGGCTCGCCCGTGATCATGCTTTCGTCGACATAGGTGCTGCCTTCCAGTATCTGCCCGTCGACCGGAATGCGCTCTCCGGGACGGATATGCAGGATATCACCGGCGGCTATCTCAGCAATTGGGAGGTCTTGGGTCTCGCCCTCGACCTCGACCCGAGCGGTTTTGGGCTGCAACCCGACCAGCCTGCGAATTGCCGCGCCAGTTTTGCCTTTTGCCCGCGCCTCGAGCCAGCGACCCAGAAGGATCAAAACCACGATCACGGCGGCGGACTCGAAATAGATATTGGCTGATCCTTGAGGCAACAAATCAGGCGCAAAAACGGCTGTGACCGAATACAAATAGGCGGCACCCGTTCCTAACGCGACCAAGGCATTCATGTCTGGCGCGCCGCGCAGCAGCGCTGGAATACCCTTTTGATAGAATATGCGCCCCGGTCCGATCAGCAGGGCAGAGGTTAGTGCAAACTGAATTAGCTGGCTGGTCTGTACCCCGATGGTTCCGTGAACCCAATGATGAAAGGCGGGGACCAAGTGACCACCCATCTCAAGGATAAACACCGGTAGGGCTAGGACTGCCGCAAGAAGCGTCGCACCGCGCAGGTCGGTCGCCTCATTGGTGTTCGAACTGATATTCGCCTCTGACGGCGTGTTCGCCTGTGCGGGATAGCCTATATCGGTAACGATCCCTGCAAGAATGGCGGGCGTAGTGCTTCCCTCGGCATAGGTTACATGCGCTGTCTGGTTGGCCAGATTGACATCGGCGCGGACAACGCCCGACGCTTTGGCCAGCGACCGTTCGATTTTAGAAACACATGACGCGCAATTCATGCCGTCAATTTTAAGAACGCTGTCTGCGAGGACCGCAGGATACCCGGCCTGTTCCAATGCGTCACTCAATACAGACATAGCTGTGTTGCCGGTCAACTGCGCCGACTGTGTTGCGAAATTGACCGTCGCGGCTTCGACACCCTCGGTGCCAGACAACACCGCTTCGACCCGCGCAACGCAGGAGGCGCAGTTCATTCCAGATATTTTGATCTTTAACTGTTGAGCGTCCGCCATCCGACTCATTCTAATCCTACGCTAATGCCTAGATGGGGGTTCCAGTGACAGGAAGGTCAAGAGGCGCGTGGTATTTCTTTGTAAACACGACGCGTTCCCGCTTGGTTTCTGCAAGAACGCAACGTTGAAACCGCCAGAAACGCCGCGTCACATGGATTGGCGGGACGCACGCAGACCTGTAGCCTTTGGATAACCACTTATCGGAGAGCTTAAGATGTCGCTTTTTTCCTCATCCGCCGCATGGGTCACTGACGAACACCGCATGTTTGCCGATATGGCAGGCCGTTTCATGGACGATGAACTTGTTCCCAATATCGAAACCTGGGTCGACAATGGCGTGGTAGATCGCGCGTTCTGGCACAAAGCAGGGCAAGCGGGCCTGATGGCTGGTGCAATCCCCGAGGAATATGGTGGCGTTGGCGGTGGTATGGGGTTTGATGCCGTTACCATCTATGAACAAACCGCAAGGGGTGATGCGGGTTGGGGCTATGGCATCCAATCCATTGTGACGCATTACATCACGGCCTATGGCAGCGAAGACCAGAAACAGAAGTGGCTGCCTAAACTGGCTTCGGGTGAGATGGTTGGGGCTTTGGCTATGACAGAACCCAGCACCGGATCTGATGTTCAGGCCGTGCGGACGTTGGCAGAGAAGGACGGCAATTCCTACAAGCTCAATGGCTCAAAAATCTTTATCACCAATGGTCAGTCGGCGGATCTGGTGATCGTTGCGGCGAAGACGGATAAATCTCTGGGCGCCAAAGGTGTTTCTCTGATCGCGGTTGAGACCGAAGGGGCCGAAGGGTTCCGCCGCGGTCGGAACCTCAAGAAACTTGGCATGAAGGGCAACGATACCGCCGAGCTGTTCTTTGAAGACGTCAAGGTTCCAATGACCAATCTGCTGGGTGCGGAAGAAGGTCAGGGGTTCTATCAGCTTATGAAGCAGTTGCCGTGGGAGCGGCTGACGATTGGTTTGATGGCCTTGGGTGCGATCGACTTCGCCATCGCCGAAACGGTGAAATATGTGCAAGAGCGCAAAGCCTTTGGGCAGCGTGTTATGGATTTCCAGAACACGCGTTTCAAGCTGGCAGAGTGTAAGACCAAGGCCGAAGTGCTGCGCAGTTTTGTAAACGATTGTGTTGCCAAGCTGGAAGCTGGTGAATTAGACGCTGCCACCGCTTCGATGGTCAAATATTGGGGCTCTGAAGTACAGAACGAGATCATGCACGAATGCCTGCAGTTGTTTGGCGGCTATGGCTTCATGATGGAGTACCCGATTGCGCGTCTCTATGCCGATGCGCGTGTGCAAATGATCTATGGCGGCACCAATGAGGTCATGAAGGAGCTCATTGCACGGTCTTTGGATGTGTAGGGAAGGCTCCCGCCCATCTTCGCCGTTTCTGGCGAAACGACTGTGATGGTTGGGCCGGGCCGGCGCGGGCAGTGCCCGCGCTGGCCCGGCCCTTGCCGTCCGCAGGACGAAAGGTCGAAGACCGCGCAGATTTTCGATCAGGTTTGATCTTTGATTGGTAACAGTCGCATGGACGCGCTAAGGCTGCGCAGAATGATTGAAAGCGCGCCATGACTAATCCCGATGAACCTCTTTGGCGAACCACCTGCCGTGAAACTGTCACGGCGGCACCGCTGTTGTCTGGCATAAGTGTGGACCTTGCGATCGTAGGAGGTGGCTATACGGGCTGTTCGGCGGCCTTATATGCGGCGCAGCAGGGTGCGTCTGTTTGTCTGCTCGAAGCAAAGAGCATCGGGCATGGCGGCTCTGGGCGAAATGTGGGGCTGGTCAATGCAGGCCTTTGGCTACCGCCTGACGATATCCGCAATCATCTGGGACAGGAAACCGGTGACCGGCTGATCGATCTGTTGGCGCAGGCACCTGCGGATGTCTTCGATCTAATAGATCAAAATGGGATCGATTGTGAACCGGTACGGCAGGGCACGCTTCACTGTGCGCATTCCGGAGCAGGGCGCCGCGATCTGCAGAAACGACATGCGCAGTTGGTTGCCAGCGGTGCGCCAGTTGAGTTGATAACGGCGCAGGATGCATCACAAAGAACCGGCAGCAGTGCGTTCCACGGAGCGCTATATGATCCGCGAGCGGGAACCATCCAGCCGATGGCATATGTCATGGGCCTGTCGCGGTCGGCTGCAGAGTCAGGAGCGCACATCTATACGGAAACTCCGGTCCGAAGCCTGCGCCGCGAAGGCAAGGAATGGTTGCTTGAGACACCTCAGGGAAGTGTGCGGGCGCGGGCTGTCATTCAGGCCACCAATGCGTATCATCAGGGCTCTGAAGAAACTGCACCTGACTATGTCCCTGTCTATTACTTCCAGTATGCGACCGCCCCCCTGTCACACAATCTGCGCGCCAGCATTTTACCATCTGGTGAGGGATGCTGGGATACGGGTCTGATCATGACATCGCTCCGTCTGGATGGCGACGGGCGGATGATCATCGGTGGCATGGGTGATTTGAGTCATGCCGGGCGCGGAATACACTCGGCCTGGGTAAGACGAAAACTGGATCAGATATATCCGCAACTCTCAGATCAGCCCCTTGTCGAAGGGTGGCATGGTCGCATTGCCATGACGTCTGACCATATCCCGAAGATCACTCAAATTGGCCCCAATGCCTTGTCGGCGCATGGGTTTTCTGGTCGGGGCATCGGACCCGGTACAGTGTTTGGACGTCTGATGGCGCAAAGCCTTCTGAAGGGTGATCCTTCTTGCCTGCCTGTTCCAGTGGTACGCGAGCACCAAGAGCGATGGCCTCGCCTGCGACGGGTCTATTTTGAAACGGGTGCTGCACTGACGCATCTAGTTAAAGCGCGGTTTTAACTGGTTGATTGACAGTTAGCTTCGCAGCCGAGCCGCGATCTCTTCAATCCTTTTGCGCAGCCAACGATGGGCAGGGTCGTTGGCCATCCGTTGATGCCAAACCATGTAGATCGACACAGGTTCGCACTCAAAGGGTAGGGGCGCGCAGTCCAGCTCGGATAGTGGGCCTTGTTTCATCAAGGCCGTATCGGTCGATATCAGGGGGCTGCCCTTTACGAATGAGGGAATGGCGTTGAAATGGGGCAGGGTCACGACGGGTGGTCGGATTTGGTTCTGGTCGACCCCACGCATCACGGCGCGCGCGCTGCGGCCATCGGGGAATCGCACTTCGATATGGTCGCTTTCGCAGTAGCCTTCCCAACTGTCGGGCGCATCGCGCTGGGTTTTATCAAAAAATACCATCAAAGGGCTGTGCAGCAGGCGTTTCTGCAGAATATCCGGCCCGTCCGGGGGCAGCGGGGTCAGCATCAATTGGCACCTGTCACTGCGCAGCACGTCTGGGTCTGGCACGCCTGACGCGATGAAGTCGATCCTTAGCTGAACCCCCTCGGTGCGGGTTTCGCGCAGGAGGTCGGGAAAGATCAACTCGCGCGGCAGATCATTGGTTGCGATGGAAATCTCGATCTCTTCTGACTGAGGATCAAATGGGCGTTCATCGGTCAGCGCACGCATGCCGTCGAGGACGGTCTGTACCGGTTCTTTCAGTGACAAAGCGCGTTCTGTCGGCGTCAGCCCCTGTCCCGATCGCACAAAGAGCGGGTCACCAAGCACATGGCGTAGCTTGCCCAATGTGTGGCTGATCGCGGATTGGGTTACGCCCAATCGGTCGGCAGCTTTCGAGACGGAACTCTCCTCGAGGATCGTCAGAAACGCGCGGAGAACCTTACCATCAAGATCAGAAAAATCGATTTTCTTCATATGATATATGATTAGGCATGAATGGATTTGCTGTCCACCGGGCGCTAGACACTTCTCAGGCAAGGAGGCTCAATGGGCATTCGCTTTTTCTCGGATAAAAACCGACCGGTGCATTTGGGTCCATATCCGTTGGAACGTCTGGCGCGCCAAAGCGCCATGCCGGACCTGTCGGCGCTGCCCGAAATGCCGCTACTGAGCTTTCACCGGAATGAACAGCCCGAAAGCATCGTCAATGCGATGGGTGAGTTTCAGGCGATGCTGGACACGATCCGCGATGGTCTGGTGAACCCGACTATATCGGATATCCCAGCTGATCCCATGATCCGCGCGAACCATCTGAAAGCGTTTGGATATTTTAATGACGCGTCGATGTTGGGGTGCGGGCCTCTGCCGCGCGACGCTTTCTTGGAACAGCCCCGCCGTAACCCGGATATCCACCGGTTGGCGCAAGCTCTGCGCAGTCGTCAGACAAAGACGCTTGCCTCGGGCATTGATGTGATCATGGCGGATCTGAAGGAAAGCGTCGAAGCAACACCCGGTCCGATAGGTAGCCATCGTCACGCCATCGTCTTTCTGTACGAATACAACCGCGATCCTGAGCCGGATGAACCCGGTGCGGATTGGATCATGGATGCACAGGACCACCGTGCTTGCCTTCTGGCGACTGAAAACGCGACCGTTATTGCGAACTACATCCGATTGCTTGGCTTTGATGCACGGGCACATTCAGCCATGTCGTCTGAGGTTGATTTGCGCAAGCTGGCAGTAGCCGCAGGATTGGCGACGCTTGAAAACTCGGTACTGGTGGCCCCGTGGCTGGGGCGGCGTTTTGGTCTGGCTGCGGTTACGACCGAGATGGAGATTGCCCATGATCTACCCTTGGCCCCGATGGCAGAACAACCCTGGTTCCACACTCAAGGCCCCGCCTGGTGGCTGGGGGCTGGGTTCGCCAAAAACGCTCTGAACCGCGATCCTTATGCCAAACGGCGCTATGTGGACGGCGCTCATCCGTTTGAGACGCTGAAACGGGTCGAAACGCCGACCACCTATATCGACGAAGAAAATGTCGCCCGCGTCCCCAAACGCGCGGACATGTTCGCCCGCGCCCAGTTCGGGGATATGGGCAAACATCTGCAAGATGCCGCAAAGGGTGGATATTACGTGCGCAAATCCGCCCCGAGTTTTGCTCAACGTCGGGCTCTTGGTGCGTTTGTACTTTTGCAGGATGGCGAGAGTGCGGACGTGCCCAAACCCTCGGACGCCGCACGCAACGCCGCCAACATCAAGGCGACAAGTTACTTTCTGGGCGTCGATGCGGTTGGCCTCAGCCGATGCCCGGACTGGAGCTGGTATTCCCACGACGCGACAGGAGAAGAAATCGTACCGCCCCATGATCAGGCCGTCAGCATGATCATCGACCAGGGCTATGAAACGATGGAAGGCGCAAGCGGCGATGACTGGATCAGCGTCGCACAATCTATGCGGGCCTATCTGCGGTTTTCACTGCTTGGCGGGGTGATCGCGCAGCAGATCAGGAACATGGGCTACAAGGCCAAAGCGCATACGGTGATGGATGGCGAAGTGCTGCAACCGCCATTGCTGCTGCTGTCGGGATTGGGTGAGGTCAGCCGCATTGGAGAGGTCATTCTGAACCCCTATCTGGGCCCACGTCTGAAATCAGGTGTGGTGACGACCGATATGCCGGTTGATCACGACAAGCCCATCGATTTTGGCCTGCAGTCCTTTTGCGAGTCCTGCAACAAATGCGCGCGCGAATGCCCCTCGGGCGCGATCACGGCTGGACCCAAGCTGATGTTCAACGGCTATGAAATCTGGAAGTCCGACAGCCAGAAATGTGCGACCTACCGGATCACCACACCCGGCGGATCAATGTGCGGACGCTGTATGAAAACCTGCCCCTGGAACCTAGAAGGCATCTTCAAGGAACGCCCCTTTCGCTGGGCTGCGATGAACATTCCGCAAGCGGCCCCCGCATTGGCCAGACTGGATGACGCAGTTGGAAATGGCGGGCTGAATGACACCAAGAAATGGTGGTGGGACATCGAATTGCAGGGCGATGGGTCCTATCGACCCTCAACCCATCCACTCAACCGGCGTGATCTGCAACGGGACCTTGACCTAAAGTACGAGGATCAGACTTTGGCGGTGTACCCCGCCAATCTGGCCCCACACCCGTGGCCTTATCCCTTTGCAATGGACCGAGAGGCCGGGATCGCCGCGTATCAGGCGATGGTTTCGGCGGGCGAATACAAATCCCGCAAGGTTGCAGGGGATCTCTCTGTTGTACATCGCTATCAGATCGCTGGCCACGCACCTGTGATGCGGGTTGCCGTGACCAAGGTCGAAAAGATGACAGCGGATGTCACGAAATACGAGTTTGCATCGCTGGACGGTGCGCCCCTGCCGGGATGGACAGCGGGCGCACATCTGGACGTGCTGGTCGCGCCCGAATTCCTGAGGCAATACTCGATGTCGGGTAATCCATCGGATCGGGCAACCTATCAGATCGGCGTGCTGCGCGAGGATGAGGGGCGCGGCGGGTCCGCCCTGTTGCACCGGATCTTCAACGAAGGGCGCAAGGTTTTCATCTCAAATCCGATCAATCATTTCGAACTGGACGAGACCGCGACCAAGACCTTCCTGATGGGTGGCGGCATCGGGATCACGCCGATGATTGCCTTTGCTCACCGTCTGCATGCGCTGGGTCGTGCGTTCGAGTTGCACTACTCTGCCAGCGCACGCGACAGTGCCGGTTACATTGAAGACCTGGCCGCTGCCCCTTGGGCAGATCGCGTTCACTATCATTTCTCTGACGAAGGAACCCGTGCCGATCTGGATGCTATCCTTTCGGACTATCACGAGGGATGGCACGTCTATACCTGTGGTCCGGATCGCTACATGGACGGGGTGATGCAAGCGGCCGCTCGACAAGGTTTCCCTGATGACGCACGGCATCTGGAGTATTTCTCGGCTCCGGAAGTGCCTGAATATGAAAATCACCCCTTTCACCTCAAGCTTGCGCGTTCGGGTCAGGTTTTGTCTGTCCCCTCAGACAAGGATGCGGCTCAGGTCCTGAATGAAGCCGGCTTTCACGTGGATGTGAAGTGTTCGGACGGGATTTGCGGGGTTTGCAAATGCGGTGTTCTGGCGGGCGAAGTTGACCACCGTGATTTCGTTCTGTCAGCGAAACAACGCGAAAACGCGATGATCCTGTGCCAAAGCCGCGCGGCAGATCCGGACGGCGTGATCGAGATCGACCTTTGACTACGGTCTGAAAGCGACATGATTTGACATCAAAATAGGTCGTGCGGGCCATGGACGCCGGAGGATGGCTGAACTAACGTCCATCCGAACCCCAGTGAATCCTGACCCACAGGCGCGAGGTAAAATCATGGATTATCACAGCCCTGCCAGCTTTGCCGAAGCTTCGGCTCTGGCCGCAAAAGCGACGGGCATCACACGGTTTCTGGCGGGCGGCACCGATGTCCTGGTGCAGCTGCGCTCGGAACTGGTGACGCCCGATACGCTGATCGACATAAAGAAAATCAACGGTGTACACGACATCACCCGCAACGCTGATGGCAGTTGGACCCTTGGCGTTGCTACCACGGGTGCCGAGATGAGCGAGCATCCCGAGCTTGGACGTGATTGGCCCGGTGTGGTCGAGGCGATGGACTTGATCGGATCGACTCAGGTGCAGGGGCGCGCAACGCTGACAGGCAACCTGTGCAATGGCTCTCCGGCAGCGGATTCGGTGCCTGCGATGATTGCGGCGGGTGTGACCGTCACCGTAACCGGCCCCGACGGGGATCGGACGGTCGCGGTCGAAGATATCCCGACAGGCCCCGGCAAGACCGCCTTGGCCAAGGGCGAGGTGATCTCGGCCGTCAACATTCCTGCCCGCGGCGAAAACGGCGGCGACGCCTATCTGCGCTTTATCCCACGGACCGAGATGGACATTGCCGTCGTCGGCGTCGGCGTCAGCCTGCGGCTGGACGGCGATACCATCACCGAGGCGCGCGTGTCGTTGGGCGCTGTGGCCCCGACCGTCCTGCTGGTCGAAGACTGTGCCAAGGCCATCATCGGCTCAACGCTGGATGACGCCGCACTGGATGCGCTGGCCACTGCGGCCTCGGCAGCCTGCAACCCGATCGATGACAAACGCGGCACCATCGCCTTCCGCACCGAAGTGGCCGGAGTGCTGGCCAAACGCGCCGCAAAAATCGCCTATGCCCGCGCGAAGGGAGAAAACGTATGAGCAAGCTCCACGTATCCACCACCGTGAACGGGGACGCAGTCGATTATCTGTGCGATCCGCGCGAAACCCTGCTGGATTGTCTGCGCGACAAGCTGAACCTGACCGGCGCGAAAGAAGGCTGCGGCACCGGCGATTGTGGTGCGTGCTCCGTCACGGTCGATGGCCGTCTGGTGTGTTCTTGCCTGATGCTGGGTGTCGAAGCTGAAGGCAAACAGATCGAGACGGTCGAAGGCATCGCGGACGGGGATGTTCTGCACCCGTTGCAGAAAAAGATGATCGAATACGCCGCCCTGCAATGCGGCATCTGCACTCCGGGCATTCTGGTCGCGGCCAAATCGCTGCTGGAAAAGAACCCCAACCCGACCGAAGAGGAAACCCGGTACTGGCTGGCAGGAAACCTCTGCCGCTGCACGGGCTATGACAAAATCATTCGCGCTGTGATGGACACGGCGGCTGAGATGCGGGAGGCGTCATAATGGCTCTGGACGATCGCAAAACTGATTTCACTTTTGTTGGCACCCGCCCAGATCGCCCGGACGGTCTGGATAAGGTGACAGGCCGCGCCAAATTTGGTGCGGATATCACCGCGCCCGGCATGCTGCACGGCGCTATCCTGCGTTCGCCCCATGCCCATGCGCGGATCATCAAGATCGATGCATCCAAAGCCCAAGCGCATAAGGACGTCAAAGCCGTCATCACCCGCGCCGATTTCGCCGATGTCCCGTTCAAGCCCGGTCTGGAAGGCGAATTCTGGAACGTACTGGAAAACGTTATGGCGGGCGAAAAGGCGCTCTATGATGGTCACGCGGTGGCAGCTGTCGCGGCGACCTCTGCCCTCGCGGCGCGCGATGCGTTGAAACTGATCGAGGTCGAATACGAGGTCCTGCCCCATGTCACCGATGTGGACAAGGCGATGGCACCGGACGCGCCCGTCATTCGTGAAGGGGCGGCGGACTATTCAGTACCCGAGGGGATGCATCCCAACGTTGTACGCTACCACGAGAGCGGCCATGGAGATGTCGAAGCGGGTTTTGCCGAGGCTGATCTGGTCATCGAAGACAGCTTTGTCACCGAGGCCACCCATCAGGGCTATATCGAACCGCACGCCTGTCTGGGCATGCTGGGCAATGATGACAAAGGTGAGTTGTGGTGCACAACGCAAGGCCATTGGATCGCTCAGAAAACTTGTGCGGCTCTGCTGGGGATTGAGACCTCCCAACTGCGTGTCACCGCATCCGAAATCGGCGGCGGCTTTGGTGGTAAGACCACCGTCTTCATTGAACCTGTCTCGCTCGCACTGAGCCGCAAGGCAAACCGTCCGGTTAAGATCGTGATGACCCGATCCGAGGTGTTCCGCGCAACGGGACCAACGGCCTCAGCGTCTATGGATATCAAGATTGGGATGAAGAAGGACGGCACAATTTCGGCTGCGCGGGGCGTATTCCGCCTGCAAGGTGGGGCTTTCCCCGGCGCGCCCGGTGATATGACCGCCATGTGCGCCTTTGCCCCTTACAATCTGACCAACGTCAAACAGATCGGATATGACGTGATGGCCAACCGCCCGAAACAGGCGGCCTATCGCGCACCAGGCGCCCCGATGGGGGCTTTTGCCGTCGAATCAGTCATTGATGAACTGTGTAACAAGCTTGGTCTCGACCCCGTCGATGTGCGTCTAAAGAACGCCGCCCACGAGGGGACCAAGGCCAGCTACGGTCCGACCTACGAACGCATTGGTCTGGTCGAAACGCTTGAGGCCGCAAAGGCGCACCCGCACTATTCGGCCCCGCTGAAGCCGGGGCAGGGGCGCGGGATTTCCTGTGGCTTCTGGTTCAACCATGGCGGTGAAACTTCGGTGTCGCTCGCACTGTCCGAGGATGGCTCGGCCCAGTTGATGGTGGGAACGCCCGATATCGGTGGCTCACGCGCGTCGATGGCGCTGATGGCGGCTGAGGTTTTGGGTATTCCCTATGAAAACATTCGCGTGACCATCGCAGACACCGCGACGCTAGGCTACAACGACGTCAGCCACGGCTCGCGCGTGACCTACGCGTCGGGTCTGGCGACTATAAAAGCGGCCAAACACGCGGTTGAAAAGCTCTGCGAACGTGCTGCGGCCAAGTGGGGTATCCCGGTTGAGGCGGTGAAATGGGAGGACGGCTGCGCTGTGCCCTCAGGCCCCAACGCAGGCGATTTCGACCCGCTGGCCCTGTCCGACATCACGGCGGATATGGGGCGCACCGGCGGCCCGATCTCGGGCCATTTCGAGGCAACTCCGGAAGGTGCGGGTGTCTCCTTTGGTACTCACATCGTCGATGCCGAGGTCGACCCGGAAACCGGAAAAACATCGATCACTCGCTACACGGTCATTCAGGACGCCGGTAAGGCGATCCACCCGACCTATGTGGAAGGTCAATATCAGGGCGGCGCCGCGCAAGGCATCGGCTGGGCGCTGAACGAGGAATATATCTATGGCGAGGATGGCCGGTTGCAGAACTCGATCTTCCTCGACTATCGCATCCCGGTGGCCAGCGACCTGCCGATGATCGACACGGTGATTGTCGAAGTGCCCAACCCCGGCCACCCGTTTGGAGTGCGTGGTGTGGGTGAAACCGGCATCGTTCCGCCCCTAGCGGCCATCGCCAACGCGGTGTCAAACGCGGCTGGTGTTCGGATGAAGCAATTGCCAATGTCTCCGCCGCGCATTCTGGCGGCGCTTAAGGACAATGGTTGAGGTCCATCTTTGGTCCGGCCTCCGGTCACTGACCGGGGGCCGACAGGTGGTAGAGGTTGAGGCCAAGACCACCGGAGAGCTTCTGCAAGCTTTGGTCGATACATACCCTCAGTTGCAGGCCCCGATTGATGCAGGCGTTTCTATTGCTGTCGACGGGCGCGTCATTGCCACGGGGCTAACCGAACCCATCCCCGAAGGCAGCGAAATCTACCTGATGCAACGCTTAAGGGGCGGTTAGGCCTCGGGCGACCACGGTTCGCGCCCGACCATCCGGTCGGCCTCTGCCGTGATGTCGTTCATGTGTTGCTCAAGGCTGAGCCGCAGCGCCTCAATCTCTTCTTCGCTGGCCTTGCGCGGCACCGTTTCGGTCCACTCGCGGCACAGAAACACGCCCTCATTGCGCCAGGGGCGCGGCATCAGAAGGCGGTCCCAGGTGCCTGCCTCACGACCATGTTTGGCGGAAAAGGTAATGCCAAAAACCCGCTTGCCCGAGGTGCGCGCCCAGACCAAAGGCACGGTCGACAACACCCGTTCCGGACCCCGTGGGCCATCGGCTGCGATTCCAATGGAAATGCCCCGTTTGATCTTGCCGATCACTTCGCGCGACACCGCGATATTGTTCGCGTTCTTACTGGTCATGGCAATCGTGTCCATGCCAAACAGTTTCTGCACGCGTCCAACCATACTGCCCGCGCGTGCCGAGGATGTGATTGAACAGATTTCGCCTTTGTCGAGCGGGAAAAAATAGGGCGATTGGGCTAATCTCTGGTGCCAAAGCACGACGATGACCGGCTCACCCTGTTCGGCCAGTTGATCCAGCGCGTCATACCCGATGCGCTGCCAACGCGTGTTGCGGTTGACCATCCGGATGTAACTGGCGATCCGCCGCGCAGTCCAATTCAACAAAGCTTCGCTGTCGGCGATTTTCGTGCGGAGGCTCAAACTGGGTTCCCTTTGTTGCCCGACCCTTGTCTTACCGCACTGCGCGCGCCGCGCAACTTGTTTGTCTGATGACGAACTGAGAAGGATTGCAAAAAAGCCTCTTGAGTCCGCCGCGCGGCTAGCATATCTGGTGGCGCACCATAGGGGTATAGCTCAGTTGGTAGAGCGACGGTCTCCAAAACCGTAGGTCGCGGGTTCGAACCCTGCTGCCCCTGCCATTCCTCCGCTTCAGTTTCTTATATCTTTGATTGAGGTCGTGCCTTTGTCAGCGTCAGCCAACATTGATCCGGACCAATGTGTCTGGATCGCTACGACAACCAACAATATCAACAAAGTGCAGCCTGTTGTTCGGCGCGAGTTCATTGGCGTGCCTTTGCGAGAATTATCAGACGCTGAACTCATAAAGTACCAACCTCTTTTCGATGCTGTTTATAACGATTGGACGCGCGGAGATATTCTCACCCCGGAAATGGTAGGCGAGGTCTGGCACTATAATTCGAAAGCCGAATATTATACCGCACCGTTTGTCTCCGGTGGCGGATTACCGATGGTCTCCGACTCTGCCAAGCAAGTCATGGAAAGCTATGATTTGGGAACGACAGTCTTTCACCCGATCACGTTGATGAACTCCGAAGAGACCGCGCGCACCACATCTGAACCCTACTACCTGCTCAATGTCGGCAACAAGCGTGCCATGGGGAATTATGAAGCTTTGGGTCCGGAGGGAGATAATCGTGCTCCGCTTGGCAACATCGGCAATGGGATAGTCTATAGCCCCAGACCTGATCAAGAGGCAGAGCTTGTTGTCACCCCTGAAGCCTTGGGCGGGCCTGACATATGGCTCGACCCCAAAGTCCCAGAGATACTGTTCCTGTCTGATGCGCTGGTCCAGGGGCTCAAGGCGTCCGGCGTCGATGAAGGCTGGGGTCTGGTGCGCTGCGCGGTGGGCACTCTCTGAGAGCGTTGAGTCGGCTTCGATCCTCTGAGAATTAAGATGCCTTGAGTGAACGAATGCCATCCGTTCAGATTGGACATCACCGCGTTAACTGGACCCACACACAATCAGGCCAACAACAACTGGTCGCCGATATTGGTCTTGTGCCGGGTCGGCATCGTTTTGGCGTCCCTCCCGTCGATCGTTAGAGCCAGATCTTTGTAGAACCCCTTGCTATCGAACCACCAGCGATGGGATTTGGCCATCTTGCGCTGCCCTTTTGGGACGTCGCGCTTGTATTGTTCCTCGCAATAGATGTCCCAATGCCCTTTTGAGGTCAACTTGGGCATTCCAACGCGACCGACGCGTTCCCTGCCACCGTTAACAAGGCCGCCGGATAGCGCCAGAACCTTGTCCTTGCCGCTGTAGTAGTTGGTGAACCGTTTGCTGCGCTTTTTCAGCACCAGATCGCCCCAAGCGCCTTTTTCCATCCAATCCGCATCAATATCGCCTGAGGCGAAAGTCACCTGATCTGCCGACCAGATTTTATTGCCGGGTCCTGCGGAATCACCGAAGTCAGAGAAGGCGCGCAAGACAACCAAAGCCCCCATAGAATGCGCCAGAATGTGCACCTTGGGCTTGGGTGTCATGCCGAGAATTGGCAACATCCCATCCCCAACCAGATGCGGGGCCACAGCTTTGGCATCTGCGCGGTCGCTGTCATAGGTATGCAGTGACCCGTCGCTGGGCCAGTCAAAGGCGACAACCGCACCCTTGTATCCATTGGCCCGGACACCCTTCTCAATCTTGTCCAACCGATCCAGCATATCCTTCTGGCTGGTATTGAAGCCGTGAACATAGATCAAAACGGCAGAGTTTCCGCCTTGCTGCTGCACAAGGTTCAGCCATTTTGCCTTTTTGATAATGCCGCCTTTACGGATACGCCCGTCGGCGGTTTTCTGAGTGATATGGACGTAACGCGATTTCGCGGCAGGTTTCAGGGTGAATTTCTTTTTCTGTGCATTGTAAGTGCGGCGCGAGAAAAATAAGGCCATTTGTTAAACTCCGTTATTCATAATCTGCTGAGTGTCGCATGAACTTGAGAGTTCACAAAACGTAATCTCGCAAGGATTGGAGTGGGCGAAGCATTAGCAAGGACGACAGGTTTCCTCTGCCAATCGAATGGCCTATGGTCAGACCCGGTAGACACAGACACACGAGGACCCATGTCGCGCTTTGATGGATATTTCCTGCGACAGTTGCTGATTCTGTTCGGCTTTTTCACTTTGGTCCTTGTCGGGGTGTTCTGGATCACCCGATCCGTCAGCCTGTTTGATCGTGTCATCAGCGGCGGGCAATCGGCGATGGTGTTTCTGGAGTTCACTGCCCTGACACTGCCAACCCTGATCCGCACGGTGATGCCCATGGCAGTGTTCGCAGCTGCGGTGTACGTCACCAACCGATTGAGCCGAGAAAGCGAGTTGACAGTGATGCTGGCGACCGGGTCCAGCCCCTGGAGGTTGGCGCGCGCTGTGGTTCTGTTTGGCCTGATCACGGGTTTGATGATGGCGATCATCAGTGTTTTTCTGCGCCCGGCCTCGGTCGAGCAGCTTGAGATCAGACAGGCCGAGGTTGCCGGGGATGTGACAGCACAGCTGTTAAACGAAGGTGAATTCATGCACCCGGCCGAAAATGTAACGGTCTATATCGGGGGCATTGATCTGGATGGAACACTGCAAGAGGTGTTTGTGTCCGACCGGCGTGATCCAGAAAATGCAGTCAGCTATTCCAGCGCCACGGCCTATCTCGTGAACAACAGTACCGGTATTCATCTGGTGATGGTCGATGGCGTGGCTTTGCGTCTGAATGCCGAGGGGCGGTCGCTGTCCTCGACCTTGTTTCAAGACGCATCTTACGACATCTCGGAACTGGCCAATACAGGCGGCATGACCCGGCGCAGCCTCGAGGCGATTTCGACGGCAGAGTTGCTCTATTCCATGAAGACCATCGAGGAAACGGAATTCCACAGCCGTGGGCATCTGATCGAAGAATTGCATCAGCGCTTCTCGTGGGTTGCGATCTGTATCGCGGTGTCGCTGGCGGGGTATGCAACGCTCATGCTTGGCAGCTTCTCTCGTTTTGGGCTATGGCCACAGATTCTGGGGGCCTTCACAATTCTGGTCCTGCTGGAAGGTGTCAGAGGGTTTGTGTCGCCCGTTGTGATCGATGATCCACGGCTTTGGGGATTGCTCTATCTGCCAGCGGTGATCGGGATAGTCATTTCGGTCTTGTTTTTGCTTGTTGCAGGCCGACCGGTGTTGAAGAAACGTGTCAGACCAGAGGGGGCTTTGGCCTCTCCGACCTGAGGTCTTTTCCACGTGGGTCTAAGCTGGGCGGAGCGCCCGAAATCTAGCAGGATGCCATCAGGCGATATACGATCTGTGCGGCGGTGAAATCCCATGCAGCGTTGCCATCAGGTGCTAGTTCGACCACATCAAAGCCAACGCACTTACGGCCTTTGAGCGCGTGTTCAACAAGATGCAGTGCCTGGTAGTACCCCAAGCCGCCCGGTACGGGTGTGCCGGTAGCGGGCATTTGTGAAGGGTCCAGGCCGTCGACATCAAAGCTGACATAGACCAGTTCGGGGAAGCCCTCGGGCAGGTCGACAGCGTGGATATTGCCGGTGACCAGTTCCTCGGCGTCGACGTGGAAGACGTGGTTTTTAAGACGGCTTTTGACCTCCTCGGTGGAAAAGGCACGCACGCCGAACTGCGCCAGCCGCACGCCTTCTTCGGCCAGCAGATGCATGACCGAGGCGTGGGAGTGTTTCTCGCCCTGATACGCATTGCGCAAGTCGGCATGTGCGTCGATCTGGACGATCCCGACGGGTTGGTTCAGCGCCCGCGCCACACCCATCACCGCGCCGTAGCTGAGCGAGTGCTCTCCGCCCAGCGTCACCGGCACTTTGCCCGCGCGAATGGCGGCTTCGGTCCGTTGGGCGAGGCGTTCCATCACCTCGGGCAATGGGCCGTTACAATTCAGCGGGGTTTCGGTAAAGATACCTTCGACGCAGGGTTCGGCATGGCCGGTGATGCGTTCCAGCTCATTGCTTGCTTCGATGATCGCGTCAGGGCCTTTGGCCGTGCCTGAACCGTAGGAAACGGTGCGCTCCAGCGGCACCGGGATCACGCGGAAACGGGCATCTTCCGAACGCTCAGCGGCGGTCAGTTCACTGTCGAGGAAAATGCTCATGAGAGGCGGTCCTTAAAGTCGTCATAACCAAACTGTCTGATGATCTTCAGTTCGTCCGTTTCGCTGTTCCATAGGGCGATGGTTGGCAGAGGTACGCCGTTGAAGGTGTTGGTCTTGACCATCGAGTAATGTGCCTGATCGAGGAAGGCAATGCGTTGCCCGATCTCAAGCGGCTGATCCCACGTGTAGTCGCCGATTACATCGCCCGCCAGGCACGAGGGGCCGCCCAGACGGTAGGTATGACCTGCCTTAGCCTCGTCCATCAGTGCGGGGCGATAGGGGGCTTCGATCACGTCGGGCATGTGGCAGGTGGCCGAGATATCGGTGACCGCAAGGTTCATGCCATTGGTCGGCAAGTCGAGGATTTCGCCGATCAGAATGCCTGCGTCCAGTGCCACGGCTTCGCCGGGTTCGAGATAGATGTCGACATTGTATTTGGCACGGATTGCTTTGATGAATTCAATCAGCCCGTCGCGGTCGTAGTCGTCACGGGTGATATGATGCCCGCCGCCGAAGTTCAGCCATTTGAGTTGCCCGAGGAACGGTTTAAGCTTGGGTTCGACCGCTTTCCAAGTGCGTTGAAGGGGATCGAAACCCTGTTCGCAGAGCGTGTGCATGTGCAGACCGTCTACTCCGAACAGAGTGTCTTCGGTCAATTGGCTGACGGGTGTCCCGAGGCGTGAACAGGGCGCGCAGGGGTCGTATTTGGGAATCTCGCCTTCGGAATGTTCCGGGTTGATGCGCAGGCCGATCTGCACATTGGCCGCTTGGGCTTTGGCGAGGAACCGGTCTTTTTGAGCGGGCGAGTTGAAGATGATGTGGTCGGAGAGCGACAGGATTTCATCGATATCCGCATCCTTGTACCCGGCGCAGAAGGTTGCGACTTCGCCGCCGTATTCTTCGCGGCCTAGACGGGCCTCAAAGATGCCAGAGGCGCAGGTGCCGCCGAGGTGCTGGCGCACCAGCGGGGCCAGTGAGAACATCGAAAACGCCTTGAGCGCGCTGAGGACATGCGCGCCGGAGCGGGTGCCGATATCGGAGAGGACGGCTAGGTTCCGCTCGACCGCTTTTTCGTCGACCACAAAGCAGGGTGTGGGGACGCGGTTTAGGTCGAAATTGCGGAAGGCACCGGCGTCACCAGCTTGTGTGGGCATCATGTCGGACATGTCCCGCGTCTCCTTTGGGTGGGGAGGCCGGGGGCTCTGCCCCCGGACCCCCGGGATATTTTTGGCCAGATGAAGTTCTGGATCTAGAATTCTACGGGGCCGTCGAGTTCGTGAACTTGCCATGGCAGGCCGTGGGTGTTCAGCATGTCCATGAAGTCATCGGGGTCGAGCTGTTCCATGTTCCAGACTCCCGGCTCTGTCCAATTGCCTTTCAGAACCTGTGCTGCGCCGATCATGGCGGGGACACCCGTGGTGTAGCTGACGGCCTGGGAGCCGACCTCAGCATAGCATTCTTCGTGGTCGCAGATGTTGTAGATGTAGAAGGTCTTCTCGCCCGAGCCGTCCTTGGCCTGACCCGTGGCGATGTCACCAATGCAGGCTTTGCCCCTTGTTTCCGCGCCCAGATCGCCGGGATCGGGCAGCAGGGTTTTCAGGAACTGGATCGGGATGATTTCCTTGCCGTCATGCATCACCGGGTCGATGCGGGTCATGCCGACATTTTCCAGCACCTTGGCGTGGGCGATATAGGCGTCGCCGAAGGTCATCCAGAAGCGGGCCCGCTCGATCTCGGGGAAGTGGGTGCTGAGCGATTCCAACTCCTCGTGATACATCAGGTACATATTCTTGGGGCCGATGGCGGGAAAATCGAATTCGACCTTGTGGGTCATGGCGGGGGAGTGTTTCCATTCGCCATTTTCCCAGTGGCGCACTTCGGCCAGCACTTCGCGCAGGTTGATTTCCGGGTTGAAGTTGGTGGCGAATTCCTGATCGTTCGAGCCGCCATTGGCGTCCAGCACGTCGATCTGGCGGATGGTGTCGAGCTTGTGTTTCTTGAGCCATGTGGCAAAGACGGAGGTCACGCCCGGATCGAAGCCCGAGCCGAGGATGGCGGTCAGGCCAGCCTCTTTGAACCGTTCCTGATAGGCCCATTGCCAGTGGTATTCGAACTTGGCCTCATCCTCGGGCTCATAATTCGCGGTGTCGAGGTAGTGGATACCGGCCTCAAGGCACGCATCCATCAGCACCAGATCCTGATAGGGCAGGGCAAGGTTCACGAGGATTTCCGCCCCGGTTTCCTTGATCAGCTTGACCGTGTCCGCGACCTTGTAGGCGTCCAATTCGGCGGTTTTGATCTCCACGCCGACGCGGTCCTTGACGGCTGCGGCAATGGCGTCGCATTTCGATTTCGTGCGGCTGGCCAGAGTGATCTCGGTGAAGATGTTCGAATTCATCGCCATCTTATGTACGGCTGCGTGGGATACGCCGCCCGCGCCGACAACCAGTGTTTTGCCCATGGTCTGTCTCCTTCTTATTCGTAATAGGTGTAGCCGTTGATCGAGTCGCGATAGGCGCTCATCAGGGTTTTGCGGTCCTTGGCTTGCAGAGTACCGGTCGAGATCGCCTCGTCCACCATTTTGCGGAAGGCGGCGACGCAATCCTGTGGATCGAATTCCACGTAAGACAGGACCTGGCTGATCGTGTCGCCCTCTTGCTCATGCAGCAGGTCGAACCCGCCATCGGCGCGCAGGTCGATGGTAACGACGTTGGTGTCGCCAAAAAGATTGTGCAGGTCGCCCAGCGTTTCCTGATAGGCGCCGACGAAGAAGACGCCCATGAAGTACTCACCCTCATCCGGCAGCGAATGCACTGGCAGGCTGGGTGAGACCCCGTCGGCCAGAATGAACTGGTCGATCTTGCCGTCGCTGTCGCAGGTTATGTCAGACAGCACGGCGCGGCGGTCGGGCGTTTCATTCAGACCTTGCAGCGGTACGATCGGGTGCAGCTGATCGATGGCCCAGACATCGGGCAGGGATTGAAACAGCGAGAAGTTGCAGTGGTAGATATCCGCCACTTTCTCAAGCTGGTCATCCACATCCGTTTCCAGATCATCACTGGCGGCCAAAGCCTTGAGGCGGGCCATCAGCGACAGATAAATACGTTCGGCGCGAGCCATCTGGCGCAGGTCGACATAGCCCCGGCGGAACAGGGCGCGCAGTTCGTTGCGGTAGAATGTGGCGTCGTTCCAGCATTCCTGCAGGCGGTCTTTGCTCAGGTAGCCGTGTACGGCGGCAAGGTCCGAGACCAGATGGTTGTCATCGGGCTCCACATCCGGTGCGGTGGGCGCATCGTAGAGCGTGGTTTCCAGCACGTTGAACACCAACATGGATGAAGTCGCCACCACGGCTCGGCCGCTTTCGGTGACCAATGTCGGGTGGGTGATTTCGGCCTCGTCCATTGCATAGGCCACGGTTTCAACCACGTTGCTGCAATATTCCTCGACTGTGTAGTTGATCGAGTTCTCGGCAGCCTTCTTCTCGCCTGTATAGTCCACGCCCATACCGCCGCCGAGGTCCAGATGGGTCAGCGGCACGCCTTCGCGCGTGAGTTCGGTGTAGTAGCGACAGGCCTCACCCACGGCGCGGCGCACATCGTTCACGTCCTGCACTTGGCTGCCCAGATGCGAGTGCTGCAGTTTCAGGCAATGCAACAGGCCAGCCGCTTTCAGCTTGTCGACCGTCGCGACAAGCTGGTCCGTGTTCATGCCAAAGGCGGATCGGTCGCCCGAGCTTTCTTCCCATTTGCCGCTGATCTGGTTGGTCAACTTGACGCGCACGCCGATCAGAGGTTCGATACCGAGCTCTTTGTAGACCTCGATCACCGTATCCGCCTCTTTCGGGCTTTCCAGCACGATGACGGTGTTGAACCCGATCTTGCGGGACAGGATCGCCAGTTGGATGAACTCGGCATCCTTGACGCCGTTGCAGACGATCAGCGCCTCAGGGGCCAGACGATGCGCAAGAGCTACGACCAATTCGGGCTTTGATCCGGCCTCGAGGCCATAGTTGTATTTCTTACCGAACTCGACGATGCGGTCGACCACCTGCGCTTGCTGGTTCACCTTGATCGGAAACACGCCACGATAGGGGCTTTTGTAGCCCACCCGCGCGATCGCGTCGGCGAAGCTCTCGTTCAGCTGAGCGATCTCATGTTCCAGATAGGACGTGACGCGCAAAACCATCGGCGCCTTGATCCCACGGTCATCCAGATCGCTGAGGATACCGGGAAGGCTGATCGCCGCCGTGTACGGTGCCATCGGATTGCGCAGACCGACCTCGCCCTGCTCCGTCACCTCGATGAGGCCTTTGCCCCATTTCTCAACCCCGTAGATGGAATGCGGTGCGTCGGGCGTCTGTTTCAATCAGGTCGATCCTTAACATAAGCGTGCCAGTTTCGCGCCCGCCAATACGGCAGCAGTTTGATTCTTCCAAGTGTAAACTATGTGAAGGGGATTGCCGAATTTCACGCGAAGGTACGGATCGGGATCAGATGGTTGTCCCATTGGCAATCCGAACGTGAAAGAATCTTCTGGTCCGCTTGGTTTAATGCGCCAAATAGCCCGGTTCCAGTTGTGAAGATCAATCCATCGGGGCCCGCGCCAAGCCCGCAAACGTCTTGCAGTGCTGAGGCATCCACGAAATTGGCGGACTGCACATCGAACCGGTGCAGCGCATTGCCGCGCGGGCAGGTGATGGCGATGGTTGCGCCATCGGTCGAGAAGGCAACGCTGCCTGCATAACCGTTTAGATGGCGTTGGTTTACAGCTGGGGCGGACAGCAAGACCGGGTCTTGGCCCATTCGGTGCAGACCCAGAAGTGGCGGATGCTCGGTCCGGCTGCCTTGCCACTGCATAGCAAATCCGACCAGCCCATCGCCGCGTACGGCCAGATGCCGGATCGAATTCTTGTGCAATGCGCTGGGCAACTCCATCTGCTCTACCAGCCCGCCCGTTAGGGTCACATAGCTGAGGTTCGGGCGCATCACTGGCAGATTCAGCTTGGTGCGACCGGTCTCGGGGCGGGTTTCAATGCCGCCATTGGCAATCACGAGGGTCTGCCCATCTGGCATCAAGCGTATGTCGTGAGGGCCAATGCCACCTGATGAGAACTCGCCGAGTCGTTCGAAGGTTTTTGTATCCCAGACACTGATGCGGCCTTCTCCGGTTTCGAAGTTGTTTTCGGTTGCGAAGAACTTGGAACCATCTGCTGAGAACGTGCCATGCCCATAGAAATGATGGCCTTCAGGCGCCTGAAGCCGGATCCGTTCTGTACCACCGGCGCAATCGATCACGATAGCAAAGGTTCCGGGACGGCGCGCGAAGGCCACGGCCAGCGGTTCCGTCGGATGGGCGGCGGCGGCGTGACCGCGGGCAGGTAGGGGCACGTCGAACAGGATATCGCCTTCGGCGCTCAGACCCGCCAATCGGAATGACCCATCCGGGAACAGCCCTGCCGCCAGATAGTCTGGTGCACCTGCCGCGGCCCATCCACGGATCGGGGCGATGCTGGCGGCGGCGAGACCGGCGAGGAAATGCCTGCGACTGGTCAAGGACTTAGTCTCCGTCCAATGAGTTGAAGCCGGCGCTGATGCCCAGCGTCGGGCCAAGCTCAGTCGCTGCAATCTGGCGAATATCATTGATCGACTGTTGCAGCGCTTCGATCCGAAAGCGGCCTTGAGGGTCCGCAACACCGGCCAGCGCCGGGTGGTCGATAGACCGAGCACTTTCGATCGCGCGGTTAAAAGCTGTTTCCAGATCGGCGGCGATTTCCGGGTGTTCGGCAGACAGGCGCGCCGCAAGATCGCGCGTGGAGACAAGTGAAAGCTCAACATGGCGCAAGGATCGTTCGGAACGGCGCGCCTCGGCCCGTTTGGGGCGTGGTCGGTCATATGTACCCAGCGGACGGCCCAAGCGTGTCTCGGATGTGAACTGCAGCCCGCTCGACAATGCCTTGAACAATTCCTGCAAGGCCTCATCTTGCGTGCGATAGAGGCCATCTGCCCCTGGTTGCGTCAGTTCAGGCGCATAGGTTTGCCAGTCGGCCACCATAGCATCGGCATTTGCATCAATATCAGCGCTGATCGCCTGGATCAGAGTGCATCGATATGCAGCGCTGCCTTGCTGGGCAAACTCAAGGTCATATAGCATCCGTTCCAGTGCAAAGAACCCGCGCCCGGCGATCGAGGTTTCGGCATAGGCATCAGGTGAGGCGACGGCGCTATCTTCGAATGCAATGTGTTTTGATAGGGCCTTGGGCGTAAAGCCCTTGGTGTCCGGCCAGAAAGCCATCGCAAAGGCGCGATCATCGGTTTCGGTAGGCCCAAATCGTAGGTGGCTGGCCGATATCCACGCGTCGAATGCGGTGCCGTAAGCGGCCCGAAGGTCTTGCGATTCTGGGGCACAATCCTGCTGCGCGGTCGCATTCAGAGCTTCTGTTGCTTCGGCAAGCATAGTGAAGCGTGGCAGGATGTGGTTTTCGGTCACGTCGATCAGCGTGGGCGTGTGGTTCTGCGCCGCTGCGGACAACGGAAAAACCAAGGCTGCGATCAGGGCGAGTTTATGCATGTGTCACAGGCTCTCCAAAAAACGGATAAGGGCATCCCGGTCGGATTTGGGCATAGAAACGACCTGGTCTCGGGCCCCCTGCGCTTCGCCGCCATGCCAAAGGATGGCCTCTAGCAAATTGCGCGCGCGGCCATCGTGAAGGAATTCTGTATGGCCCGAGACACGCTTGGTCAGGCCAATACCCCACAACGGGGGCGTCCGCCACTCGCGGCCTGTTGCGCGCGCTTCGGGGCGATTGTCGGCCAGACCTTCGCCCATGTCATGCAGCAGGAGGTCGGTGTAAGGCCAGATCAGCTGAAAGCTGTGTTCTTCGCGGTCTTCCAGACGGTGGGTCACATGGGACGGCGAGTGGCACGAAACGCATCCCGAGCTATGAAACACTTCTTTTCCGCGCAATACCTCTGGGTCATCTACATCACGACGACCGGGTACGCCTAGGTTACGGCTGTAGAAAGCCACTAGATCCATCCCAACCTGATCAATCTCGAAACCTCTGTGGTCATCATCGCCATGGGGGGCTTGCACGCAATCGATCTGCGTATCGGTGCAATCCCCAAAAGGCGTAGGGAACAGAGGGCTGGCGATGCCAATATCGCCCGCAAAGGCCGCTGCAGATTGTTCCATGACGGTTGGCATCCCGGCCTTATGGCCAAACCGTCCCATCATCGGCGCGTCATATTCCGCAGACCAAACGATGTTCGGGCGGCCTGATATCCCATCCCCATCCGTGTCGTCCGGATCGGCCTTGGCCAGCAGGTCGGCGACCGGGATCGCCTCCAGCAATCCTAGGCCGATCATCTGCGGCGCCACGCGAGGGCTAAGCATGGCATCCGGGTGCAAAGGGCCATAGCCCAGATCGGCGGCTTGGTAGGTTGGGCTGCGCAGTGACGCAGTTTCGCCCTCTGAGAGGGTGATGGGAACCTCTTCATATGTGATATCCAGCCGGTATTCTGCCGGATGTCCCGCCATTGCGAAGTCCTGCATCTGACCGCCATAGGTAGGCTCAGGCAAGGTGGCGATGTAGTCCGCGATCTCGGCATAGCCGTCTTCCGCCGCGCCGGGGATGGAAACCCGCAGAAACATCGAAATCGCGGTGTCATCCGGCCCGTTCGGTGTATGCCCGCGCCCGTCCTTGATATGACAGCGCTGGCAAGAGCGTGCGTTGTAGAGCGGCCCCAAACCATCCGAGGCGAGCGTCGAGGATGGTGATGAAACCCAGATTTTCCTGAACAACCCGTTTCCGACTTTGAAGTCCAGCTCCTGTTCAAAGCTCAGATTGCGCGAAGGCTGGGAAAATGCGTCGGCATCATTGCGCACACGGACGGTCGCCGCCCCTCCGGGCAGGTCTTCAAAGCGTTGCGGAGCGAAAAAGTCCAGCGGTGGCGCAGTAACTTTGGAAATGCGATCCTGTTCTTCGGCGGTGCGAGGAATGACGTTCAGGTGCAGATCTTGCAGCTGGTTTGGCACTGCGGGGGTGGCGACAAGTGTGCAGAACGTCAGCACGATAACGGTGTACGCCTTTGCCCAATTCTGCGGTATTGAGCTATGCATAGATGGCTGTGCTGTGCCGCTCAGGCAGATCAGCTGGCGTTTCCAAAGCATCGATGTGACTTTCTTCATCAGCGATCAATTGTTTGATCAGCACCTTACAGATGGGTTCGATTGCGTTCGTCCGCCAATTGCATATCCGTCTATAAGGGTCTTGTGGTGATCTCATTTGGTCGCAGCGTAGGGTTCGAGATCAAGATCAACGACTGGGTATATATCAGCGCCAACTTGACCAGAGACGCATCTTTGCGTCTCTGGTCCCAGGGTTAAGCTTATTGGAAAACCGCGTCCGGGTTGTCCAGGCTGTCCGATCCTTCGAATTCAACATTCTCCAACTCAAGCGCGGTAACGATACGTTCGATCGTTTTGGTCTGGTCAATCAGGCCGTTCACACCCCCCATGATCAATGCTTCGCCACCGGCATTGCCGCGTTCCAACATCTGGTCATAGGCGAACCCGGCTTCGGCGGTGGATTTCATCACGCCCAGGGCAAGCATGGTATTCGCCAGTTTGGCTTTCATCTCGGTATCCAGCGCAGGGTCGGTTGCGATGACCAGATCGGACAATGACGCACCATTGACCGGGGTGCCATCAATCCGGGTGTAGCTGCCCAGATAGACGTTCTGGATGCCAACGCCGTTGTAGTAGTGGTCGTTATGTGTGTTGTCGGCAAAACAGGAATGCTCTTCTTCCGGGTCGTTCAGCATTACGCCAAGACGCATCCGCTCACCTGCGGTTTCGCCATAAGACAGCGACCCCATGCCTGTCAGGATCGCACTGATACCCGCGTCTTCGTTCTGGGTCAGTGCAGCACGGGCTTCACCATCTTCGGCCCATTGTGCAGTTATCCATTCCAGATCGCTAACCAACAAGTCTGTTGCGGCGCTCAGATACTGGGCACGACGGTCGCAGTTTCCGTTGGTACATTCGTCCGCTTGTGCAAAGTCAGTCCAAGGGCGGTTGCCAGCGCCGCCGCCGTGGCCGTTCAGGTCCTGACCCCACAGCAAGAATTCGACCGCATGGTAGCCGGTTGCTACATTGGCTTCGATCCCATCCGCTTCGTGCAGGATTTCTGCCAGCAGTTCAGGTGTGATTTCAGAGGCATCAATCACATTGCCAGACAGCTCAAAGCTGGGGTTGGCGATGACGTTCAGAGCGGCAAACTCATTCTCATCACTCGGGCCACCGTAGGACGCGTCAACATAGTCGATCAGACCTTCATCCAACGGCCAGGCGTTCACCTTGCCCTCCCAGTCATCGACGATGGCATTGCCGAAACGGTAAACCTCGCTTTGCTGATAAGGTACGCGCGCGGCAAGCCAGGCGGCACGGGCCGCATTCAGGGTGGCATCCGATGGCTCAGCGATCAGAGCGTTCACGGCCGCTTGCAGTGACTTGGCAGCGATCAGGCTATCGTCATACTTGGCTTCAGCAATATTCGCGTAGGTGTTCAGGACATCTGCTTTTACAGGCGCATCGGCGGCCGATGCGGTGGTTGCGGCGCAGAAGGCTAGGGCGCTGGCAGTGGCAATAGACTTGGACATGTGGTTTGATCTTTCCTGTCAATAAAGGGCGGTGCGGGCTGAGTGGCCACACTGTTTTTTACACCCAAAAAGTTGAGTGAATGAGTCGGAAATGTCAACCTGAGTTTTATTGTCGGATATACGCTCACGTATGGGCAAACTGCCGCACATCCCCATATCTGGCGATACTTGCCGTAGCGACCTGCGTTGCGCACCTTGCGATTCGGGCTAAACTCGGCGTTGTGATTCTATTTTTGGTGGTACGTGGTTGATGATGCGCCTGTTTCTTTTCTTGTCTTTGTTGTCGACGGGCGTGATGGCCCATGCAACACAGCAAGACTACCAGCACAAACATGGCACTGGGCAGTTGAGCATGGTGTTCTCAGGGGCGGAATTCTCACTGTCACTAACCGTGCCCAGCGCGGATATTGTCGGGTTTGAAAGCCAAGCAGAGACAGATGAGGATCGCGCTAAGGTTGCGGTCGCGATTTCGGATTTATCTAAGCCATTGGAGTTATTTGTCCTTGCCGAAGATGCGGGCTGTTTTACCGCATCGGCCAATGTGGCGCTGACATCAGAGGGGATCGTTGATCAAACGCAGGTTGTTGAATCCAGCAATGAGCCGGATGAAGATGCCGAACATTCTGAGTTTCGAGCTGATTATGTAATCCAATGTCAGGACATCGCAGCGCTGACGACCATCGAGTTTGCCTATTTCAGCCGCTTTGAACGTGCTCAAAGCCTTGAGATCAGCATTGCCCTGCCCGATAGCTCGCATGAGTTTGAGGTAACGCGCGCGACTCCATTGATCGATTTGACCGGTCTTTAGAAACATTAATGGATATATGCTGGCCATTGTTCGCAATTGGTTATCGCTTGGGGTCTTTATCAGTCGCTCACAAATAAGTTTTTGCCCGGTAGAGTTTGGCTTTTCAGACCGTCGCGCGGTGTAGACTAGGGTTCTGACATGAAGGTGGTTATTCATCAGGGTTTTCACAAAACGGGAACCAGAACCTTTCAATCGATGCTTTTCAGAAACCGGGAGCTTCTGAAAAAACGCGTTAACATCCTTCTGCCGCGCGATCTGAAAGAGGCCGGGTTTTCGGCGCGCAGATACGCCGTGCTGCCGCAGGACCGAGTGCTCCAGGGCTTTCGCACGAAGCTGCGCGCGGCGCTTGAACCCTTTGTAGATCAGGAAGACAAACCCCTGCTGATCAGTAGCGAAGAATTCGCAGGCATGATCCCGGGGCGGAAGAATGTCTGGTCATACACAAAAACACATGTCCTTGCTCAGGTTCTCTTGGAAGAAGTGCAGCTGTTCGCCGGCGGCAAAGCCCGCGTGACCTTTTTCTACACAACCAGAAACCCGTCTGACTGGATCAAAAGTGTTTATTGGCAAAACATTCAATCCAACAGAATTCTGGAGCACCTTTCAGACTATACCCAACAGCTCAAACCTGCGTCCGATCTGGATGCAGTTGTGAGCAGGGTTGAACAGACGGTTTCTGCGCAAGCGCATGTCTTATGGATCAATGTCTCAGACACTGACGACCGATTCCTGGCACTTACAAAGGTGCTGTCCGTAATAAATGTGCGGTCGGATGATCTGATTCCTGTCAAGAATGCGAATGTCCAACCCTCTGGGGCTGCTGCGTATTTCCTTGAGCTCAACCGGTCAGGTTTAGGCGATGAAGAGGTTCAGATCGAAAAACGGGCTTATCTGGATGGTTTGAAGACACGTAAGGTACGTAGATAGCGGCATAATCGCGCAACCGTGTATGGAAATCTGTCTAGCCCCCAGTTTCAGTACCAGTGATTTGGCGTTTCTCTAATAAGGTTACGGGCATTGGTGGGCGCATACCAAGGGCATGATGCGGCCGGATCTTGTTGTATTGTCTGAGCCAGGTATTGATAGCGACCTGGGCTTGCTTTGTGCTGTGGAACCATTCGGCGTCGAGGACTTCGCGACGGAGTGTTCCGTTGAAGCGTTCGTTGTAGCCGTTTTCCCAAGGGTTGCCTGGATAGATTTGCATCGGCTGGATACCGACCCGTCTGAGCCAGTCGTGAAGCGGCGCGGCAATGAACTCCGGACCGTTGTCTGAGCGAATAAACTCTGGCTTACCATGCTTCATCAGCAGCCGGTGTAGCACATCAAGTACATCGCCTGCGTTCATCCGCAGGCGCACGTTCGCGCAGAGCGCCCCACGGGAGTATTAATCGAGCACTGTGAGCATCTTATAGGGCCGTCCGTTGCTCAGCCTGTCATGCACGAAGTCGATCGCCCAGACGTGGTTGGGATGCGTTGGCCGCAACCGGATGACCGAACTATCTTTATGATAGTGCCGCCGTCGCTTCTTGTGGCGATGGGGTAGTTGTAGTCCTTCTTCGCCCCATAATCGTTCGATCTTCTTATGATTAACCTGCCAACCTTCTATCCGCAAAAGCGCTGTTACTTTCCGGTATCCATAGCGCCCATATTGTTTGGCCAGTCGGATCATCGCCAAGCGCAACGCGTCGTCATTCTGAGGTTTGGCCTGATATCGCAGGCTGGACCGTGCCACACCAATCACCGCACAAGTCCGGCGCTCGGACGTATCCAGCTTTTGGCGAGCGTGAATAGCCGCCTGACGAAGTTGCTCCCGCGTCAGGCCTTCGGTTTTAATGATCCAGGCTCTCCTTCAGGATCAGCTTGTCGAGCTGCAGATCGACGACGATCTTATTCAGCCGCTCATTCTCTTTCTGCAGCGCCCGCATCTCGGACAACTGCGGCCGACCCATTCCACCAAACTTTTTGCGCCAGTAGTAATAGGTCTTGTCTGAGACCCCCGCCTTCCGACACGCACTCACAACGTCCAAGCCATCACGCAAATGAACGTCAATCTCGCGCAACAACCTCAAAGCATCCGCATCCGAATACCGCTTCCGAGCCATCCATCATCCCTCCTGTGACACCAAAAATAGAGGTACAGTTTTACGGGGCTAAGACACGCTGATGACGTCGAAGTCCAGCTTACCGACCTGCGGGAAGGAGGGCTCAAGGCGTTGGATCAAAAAGCCCAAGCAGCGCTCGCGGGTGTTTCGGACACCGTGTTGATCGCGAGGCACCCAAGGTACCAGTATTTTGGTCGTGCCTACGATCTTTCGATCAAATCGCTTGAATGGGAAGCTGGCGAAGCCCCCAGCGATGCACGACTGGCAGAGCTTCAAGCGCTCAGAAAACAGACAAGTGCGAACATTATCATTTGGGAGGCTGCCCCTCCGGCCTCGGCGATCACGGCTGTTGATGAGATCGGATTAAAAAGTGTAGTGTTCCCAACGCTCGCTTAACGGCCTGCCGAAGGAACGTTCGCAGAGATATATGAAAACGCGCTTTCTTCGCTTTCTGACGCGATCACAAATTCTGGGAACTGATATAGAACCGGCGAGCTACGTCGCGACAGTTGAACCTTATCTAACTTGTTCTGGCTTGCGCCAGTGCGATGATACTGGCCAGAATTTTTCGCCGTGATTTTGCCTCACGAACCACTTGCCTATGCGGCATCGATAAATGAAAGAGCTTTTTGTTCCGAAGATGCGTGTCCAGAACGTCGCCCGGGGTCAGCGAAGGGTTTCCCTGTGTTAGAAAAACATGCGTGGGCACATCAATTTGTGGGACACGAAACTCGTTTATTGCAAGGTCATAAACAAGCGATACCGCGTCGATCTGCGCCTCGCTACTATGCCCCGGATCAGCCAACGCCTCTTTCATCAGGGGGATTTGATGCCTTGCTTTACGGCGATGTTTCAGCGCGCGGAACTTGTACCTCCACCTTTTGTACGTCTTAAAAAAAAGCGGTTGTAGATCGGGTTTTGACCCGATCATTTTGTACGGGGGATCAAGGACTACGAGCCCGGCAATCTGGTCAGGGCCAAGCTGCCTGACAATCTCCATCGTCAAAGCGCAACCCGCGGAAAAGGCGCAGAACACGACCGGGCGACTAGGTATTTGATCAATGAATGAGTCGATCGCTTCCTTGGCCAGTTCTGCCATCGGTTGATCAAAGGGAACGGACCGGCCAGGCAATCGATGGCTGGGTACAAGGATGACAGTGCGATCTGGGGTAACCTCTTTAACCACTTCGCGATAAAAAAGCGTCGGGCAGTGGATAAGAATGACCGGGGTTTCTTTGCCGCCTATGTTTGCCACTTGAACAGTCTTGGATTTTGGTCGTTTTTTTTGCGCTCGTTCTTTCAGTTTCTGTACGCGTTTTGAAAGCTGCGCGACCGTTGGAAAAGAGAACAAATCAGTCGGCTCGAACTCAATTCCACGTTCTTTAGCCTTGACATGGATCGAGAGAGTCATGAGGCTGTCGCCGCCCAAATCAAAGAAGTTCGCTTTGAGAGAGCCACATGGTTTGCCCAATACGTCAGAAAACAAATCGGCAATTCGTCTCTCAAGATCGTCCAGAGTTTGGTCCGATGCTTTCAATGGCGCCTTTTGACTGAGACGATTCAGCAAATCCTTGTTGTCGATCTTTCCATTGGGAAGGTGTGGAAAGGACTTGATGCCCCTGATGGCCTTTGGTTGAAACGGGGCGGGCAGGGTTGAGGCAAGATGTTCTCTGACCTTGCTACACAGTTCGCTGTCTGGATCACACTCCAACGCAAGTATAATTGCAGGGGTGCCTACCTGATCTTTTACCAGAGCGACAAGTCGTATTTGGCCACAAACGGCGCGCGCCGCTGCTTCAATTTCGGTTAAATCGATGCGGTGTCCACGAATTTTGATCTGCTTGTCTTTTCGACCAAGGAATATCAGGTTTCCGGATGCGTCGGATGTTCCAAGGTCGCCCGTGCGATAGGCCCTAGGGCCATCAGAACCGAATCGGAAGAAGCGTTTTTGGGTTTGTTTGGAGTTGTTCAAATAACCCCGGGCAACAGTAGCGCCAGCAACCACGATTTCCCCAATTGTACCGGGCGCAACTTCACAATCGTCATTGTCAACGACACCAACCCAGCTTGATGGAATAGCGCGACCAATCGGGACCGTTCCTGCCCCGGAATACTCGGTGGTATCAAAGGATGTGCACCAAACAGTGCCCTCCGTCGGGCCGTATTCGTTGACCAGTCGGCACTGCGGAAGTTGATCGTGACAAATTTCGATCAAACTGGGCATCAGAGGCTCACCTGCGGCGATCATCATTTGCAGGCTTTGTAGGTCACGACTGGGAATGACCGACAACAGATTCAAAGCAAGGCTGGGTAAACAGAGGGTGTGTGTAATCCGGTGCTGTGCAATCAATGCGCCCAGCTTCTTCGGTTCTTGCTCGACCCGCGTTGGTGCGATCACAAGATGCCCACCGGTTGCTAGCGTCCAGTAGATACCGGCCACTGAGCTGTCGAATGCGAGTGAGGACAAAAGCAGGTACGCCTCGGGCGGACCTCCATGCACATCATCCCGAGCGGCTGTCGAATGTGCCAGCCCGTCATGGGTGATCTCGACGCCTTTGGGCGTGTTTTGAGATCCAGATGTAAACATGATGTATGCGAGCTCGCCGGTTTCGACCTGGTCAGTGCCGATTGCCAAACTCTGCTCATCCATCAAGATCAATTGTGATGACGTTTTCGGCAAGCGAGAGCCGTCGTCTGTGGTGGTTACGGCGAACCTGGGTTGGACAGTGTCGAACACCTGCGCAATACGATGGGCCGGATAATTCAGGTCCAATGGCACATAGGCCGCTCCGGTCATCATTATTCCCAGGAACGCGACGATAGCATCTATTCCTCTGGCAGTTGCCACTGGGATGATGTCCGATTCTGACACCCCGCACGCGATTAGAGCACCAGCGAGCTGCCGAGATTTTAGCGATAATTCGCTATAGCTTAATGACCCGTTTGCGTCTGACAGGGCTAGCGCATCCGGTGCCTTTTGAGCCTGCGCCAGAAACCTCTTAACAACGTTTTGCGGATCGTTTGTCAGTGGATGTTTGATCTGGGGCGTACAAGGTTGGCGCAGTTCTGCGATCGTCGCTTCGGGGTTTGCGACCATTGAAGAAAGAATTTCTTTGTAGGACGAAATGTATCCGCTTATCGCATCCTCGGTCATCCTAGCGGGATCATAGTAGATCTGGGCCTTAAACTGGTCATGCGGAGTCACCAGCAGCGCCAAAGGATAGTCACTGTGTTGAACGGTCGTCAGGTCCGTGATCTGGATTTCACCAAAATCCATGCCCTCAAGAGAAACGCCCTCATTAACAAAAAGACAATCGAACAACCGAGTGCCCGCCGACAACGACGCACAGGATTGCACTTCTGCAAGTGAAGCAAATTCGTGCTTGCGAAGTTCTATTTGGTCTCGGGCGTAGTCTTGCAGGTAGCTTTCGATGCTCGACGATGGGTCTATTTGCACGCGTATGGGCAGAGTGTTTACGAAAGCGCCTATGGCATTAGAGATTGAAGGAATTTCAGCGGGTCGGCCCGCCATGGTGTTCCCAAAAACAACATCATCCCGTTGCAGGATGCGCCTGAGCATCAACGCCCACGCGGCCGACAGGATGGTATTTGTCGTTATGCGCTGCCGCACGGCCAAGTCTTCGACTTGCGCTAAAAGGTTCACTCCAAGCAATTGAGAATGCGAATGCTGGTCTGTTTCGCCACCCGTATCAGAAACCGCAGGCAATAGACTTGGTTCTTCCAGGTTCGCAAAATACGCCATCCAATAGTCTCGGTCCGTCAGCTGTTTCTGCTTTCGCAGCCAAACAAGAAAGGACTTGAAGTTTGGCGGTTTTGATCCCGTAGAGCTGACGTTTTGGTAGTGATTAAATACATCTTCAAACAAAGGTTGCGTTGACCAGCCATCGCTGATCAGGTGATGGATCGTCCATACCAAACGCCACGAACTTTCGGCCACTCTGATCAAAGTGGCCGCCATCAACGGTGGGGCCTTCAGGTCGAATACGCGGGTCTGTTCTGATTGAACCAAGACTGACAAACGTTCGTCGATGTCCGAGGCATCGCTCCAATCCAGCTCTGACCACGGCAGGGAAACAGTGTCTTCAATGACCTGAACGGGCTGTTTGACGTCTTGCCAGACAAATCCTGCGCGCAGCGCGTCACGTGTGTTTATGACGGTTTGCATTGCGTGTTTCAGACGCTCGGGTTCCAGCGGACCGTTTATCGCGCAAGTGATGACAGCAACATACTGGCCCTTCACACCGCTGCCACCAACGACCTGAAACAGCATCCCTTTTTGCGCCGCGGTCAGTGGCAGGATGTCGGATATTCCCTTTGGATATGCCATTTCAGCCCAACGCTCGTGTGATACTGGCGAGGTCGTCATCATCCAAATCGATCAGCGTAAGGTCTTCATCTTCCGCTGTGGCCTCGGTTGGCAAATCTTCTGCATAAGATGCCAAAGCCTTGAGCGTTCGAAACTCAAGCAATGCGGTGGCGGGCAACGCAACGCCTTTTTCATTGGCCTTCATGGCGATCTCGATAGCTGCCAGACTATCCACACCAAGGTCAAAGAAATCGTCGTTTGCGCCAATTCTGCTGATCTTTAACGCGCTGCACATGAGGTCTGAAAGACGAAGCTCCATCGGGGTATTTGGAGCAACGAAGTCGGGTGCGAAACCCCGTTTGGACACTGTGGTCGGTAGCTTTTTGTGATCGACTTTGCCGTTGGCCGTCAGGGGAATGTCGTCCACAATGACGACCTTATCCGGCATCATTTCACGCTGCAGGTTGGCCCTCAGCGCTTCCCAGACATCCTGCTCGGCAACATCCGCGCCAACGACATAAGCGATCAGGTTGGGCGCGCGCGCAATCGGTTCATCAAACCCGATCTGCGCGAGTATTTCAGAAACGCGGTTTTCATCGATATCGTCGTTCAGTTCATCAATCGCCTGCGCGCGTGTCTTGTGCCCCATACGCACATCCCAGGAATAGGGAAGCGCGTAGTTGTGGTACCCCTCACGAACCTTGTGCATCAGAATGCCTGCATCGTTTATCAGGCAGTTTGTAGACCTGCCCGTATCGCTGGGCCGAACCCATGCTGTGCGGGTCTCAAGGAAGGAATACACGTCCGATACCGGAACATCGATAAAGCGATAAATGTCCAGAACTTCGATTTGCTCCAGAAACTGACCGTCTTTCAGATCGTCTGTTTCAAGCAATCTCGAAAGTTCGTCATCTTCCGCGTGGTAGTTTGTTCGGGCCGCCCTCACCATCTGCTCAAGCTGCGAACAGGTTGGCTTGGCGTTTTTGAACAGATCAGGTGTCAGCCGGGTTTCGAAGAACTGCCCCCGTGACAGCCCGGTGACCACCAGTGGCACCCCTTCTGAAAGTGCTGTTCTGAAAGCCAGCGTGTACAAAGCTTTGAAGCAGCCCTGACATACATTGGAATGGTGTTTGAGGCTGTCGACAAAGATCTGGTTCATTTTGTCGGTACTCAGATACCGATGGTCCCACCCCAAATCCGCCGTCACGCGTTGAATATTGGCCTTTGCCTGATCCGAGATATAGCCATTATCAAGCGTCACTGCGAGGACGCGGGATGTGTAATCGGCAAGGCGATAGGCCGCATAAGTGCTGTCTTTGCCGCCACTCAGCAGCATAACAGCTTCATAGTTCCCAGTGCGTTTCTTGGATGTCCCCGCGATGAGCTGCGCAAGTTCCGGTTCGCTTCGAAAATATGCCTGAGCGCGATCTTTGTAAGCCTCGAATTCGGCGCATACTCCACAAAGGTCAACCTCGACAAAAGATGAACCCGGAACATTGCTGGCAAGTCCGCATTCGCGGCAATGCTGAGATTCAGAGAGGTCAGGACTTGCATTATCAAATGCAACATGGACCGAGCTCACATTTCGAATTTGACGGATGGCATGTTCGATTTCGGCAACTTCAAGTCGAACACCGCCTCGTTTGATCTGTTGATCCGCGCGGCCTAAATATTCAAACTTTCCGTCCTGATAAATCCGACCGATATCACCTGTCCGGTATACGCGGCCTTGTTCGCCCTTGGGTTCGAGGACGAATTTCTCGTCCGTCATGGCCTGCGAATTTGCATAGCCTTGGGCCAAGCGCCCGCTTATGACAATTTCTCCCACCATCCCATGTGGGCAGATGTTCAAAGCTTGGTCGCGGATACTGATCGCAATTCCTGCGGCTGGCTGGCCGATTTGCACAGACGCGTCAGTATCGGCTTTGCGGTCAAAATCATGCCGCATCGCTCCGACAACGGCCTCGGTTGGTCCGTATTCATTGATGATTTTCAACTGGGGCGACAAGACATCCTGCGCTTGTCGGCACAGCGCGGATGTCAGGTTCTCTCCGCCCAATACCAGTGTTTTGATCCTCTGAACGGATTTGCCTTGCCGACAGACAAGAGACAGATGGGACGGCGTCAGTTTGACAATGTCTACCTGATCCTCTGCAAACACATCCAGCACAGCCAAATCAGGATCGGATGTTTCAGGATATATCCTGATCGACCCGCCCGTTATCAACGGAACGAACAACGAAGTCAGTGTGAGATCGAAGGAGACCGAGGTAAAAAACGGGTAATGTGCAGCGCCCCCATCACCAAACGCCTCAGAAGCCCAGTGTACATAGCGTGAAAGGTTCCCGTGATCGACGGCCACACCTTTTGGGGTTCCCGTCGAGCCCGAAGTAAACAGCACATAGGCTGTGTCTGACGGGCCTACATCAACAAAGGGTGCAATTGGTTCTGTAGAAGCCTCTGCAACGCTGAGGCTTGCGCACGAAAACGCCCGCTGGTCAGTGGCTGCCAAAAATATGGCCGACGCATCACTTTCTGAGACGATCTGTTCCGCGCGAGCAAAGGGGATGTTTGCGGCGATCGGTACAAAGCTGCATCCTGCTTTGAGTATCCCCAAGACGGCCAAAACAAATTCGACCGACCTTGGCATATGAACAGCGATCCGAGACCCAGTTGGAATTCCCACACTATGAATTTGCGCGGCAATTTGACTACTGTGCTGATCCAGCTCTAAGTAACTCGAGGTCGTTGTTGCGGTGGAAATTGCGGTTGCATTTGCGGACGTCTCGACGTGATGCGAGAACGCGTCGAGAATCGTGCGGGCGATGTTCTGATCTTCGACTTGTCCATGAACGATCGAGAGGTGTTCTGGGCTCGACGCCATATCTACTGCATTGATCTTCATGTCCGGATTCCGCACAAGCGCTTCGTAAACGCGCGCGAGTTGTGCAGAAATACTGTCGCCTGGAACAACACTCAGTATCTCGTTGTGTACGTCCAAACACAGATTGACCTCACCGGTTCCAGCAAAATCTGTCACATGCATTCGCATGGCATGGGCTGCGTCGTGCGAACCGCTATGCATCCATTGGACCGCAGCAGGCTGGCCGGCGAAATCTCCAAATTTTGCTTGAATGTAGTTCAGCACAGCGCTGATATCATCGGTGTTCTGGGACGCCAAGGCGCCTGGTCGCGCATGCCGTAAGAAGGTTCCGAGTTCTGTTTTGACCTTGTTGTGGAGCGCGTTGAGAGAATCCTCTGGGTCAATCTCGATCCGAAACGGAAGAGTTTCGACAAACAGCCCCAAAGCCTTTCGATCAGCATCGGACAGGCGATTGTGCGACGGCAAGCCGATCGAAATTTGCTCGTCTCCGGTCACTCGGTGAAGAAAGGCAAAATACCCGGTCAGGTACAACGCCATCCGCGACAGCTCGGGCGTAAACAAACGGAAGCCGGGTTTTGCTATGAGATCCTCGAACGCGGAAAATGTCCCCTTGCTGATAGGAATAGGCAGGCGTGTCGAAAGTGACGCGCGTGTTGGGCTGCTACCATAAGGAGGTGATGACGCGTTAGGTGCTATGCTCTGGGTCGAAGGGGGACCCGATTTTGCTAAGGCGGCGCTTTTGAAATAGTCCGGCGCAGGATCGATTTGATTGGTAAGTTTCTGCAGATGTGCTGAGTAGCGTTGCGAAACCTGATTAAACAACACTGTGCCGGACTGAGCGTCGCATACGATGTGATGTTGGCAAACACACCAAACCCAATGGTCGTCAGCCAGCTTTACCAACTGGTTGCGTATGGCGTCTTGCCCAAGGTCGAAAGGGGCCTGAACCCACTTTTTCATCTGCGCATCTAGTTGTTCGTTAGGGTTTTCGGTCAAGCTGTGGTCCAGCAACTCAAGGACATCGTCAGCCATTTCACCAACGGATTGAACAGGTTCGCCGTTGTGTTCGATAAATACCAGTCTCAGAACCGGGTTATGTTCAATCGTCTCACGAAGCGCTTGTTGAAAGACATCAGGCCGTACCTCGAAAAACAAGTCGAATCGCCATGCCATGTTGTAGATCGGCAAGTCAGGGTTCAGCTTGCTTCCTCTCCAAAACCGTTTTTGGCTTTCCGATAATTTGAACATCGCACCGATCCGCCTATCCTGAGTTTTTTCTCTGGGTTTCAGCATATTGGGTGATGGTGTCGATATTGGTGAAGTTCTCGACCGTCACGTCCTGAAACGGCACTTGAATGCCATAAATTTCTTCAACAAAAGTAACCAACGACATCACAGCCAACGAGTCGATCATGCCGCTTAGCAGCAAATCCTGTTGGTCGGTTATTTCACGTCCGCCAAGCAAATTTGATTGAACAAACTCCCTTACCGCCCCATGTGACGTATCAGGCTGCATGTTTTGCATGTGCGCGCTCTGTTAGATGGATGCGATCTATTTTTCCGGTCGAAGTTCTGGGCATCATGCCCAACCACTCGATAGTTTGGGGGATCGCATACTGCGGTAAAACGGATTGTATGCTGGTTTGCACGTTCGGCAGATTTTGTGCCGTGCCGCCAGTGACAAAGGCATGAATGTTCTGATCAACGACAACCACGGCCGCTTCGCTCACAATTGATGTATTCATCAGGGCCAGTTCGACTTCATCCAGTTCGACCCGAAAACCGCGAATTTTAACCTGTCTGTCCTTCCGGCCGACAAGAAGGAACTGGCCATTCTGGTCGCGGCTTACGATGTCCCCGGTTCGGTAAAACCGCCTTACACGTCCTTGGCTATCTGTCAGGTCTACGAAGGCGGTCGCTGTCTGGTCTACGTTTTGCCAATACTTCTGCATGACCTGTTCGGACGAGATCAAAAGCTCGCCTTCATCAACCTCAATTGGGTCTTCACCGATCCTGGCGACCACGCCTTTTGCCGCAATTCCAATCGGCAACGCGCTGGACCCGTCGAGGTCTGATTGACCAAATTTGGCGGTTGTGCAGTGGTTTGTTTCCGTCGGTCCGTATGCGTTCAGAAAAGTCGCGTTCGGAGTGTGCTTTGCGAACTCTTGCAGTGTGGCAGGGGGCATCGTTTCGCCTGCAAACATGACCACCCGCAGGGCCGACAAGTCTCGGTCGCTCAATGCCCCGCGTTCCACCATTTGTGTCAAGGCGAATGGAACAGAGTACCAAACAGTTATACGGCTTTGCTCAGTAAGCTTCGCAAGGCTTGCTGGTAGCTTTGCATACATTTCTGGAATGACAACTGTGCAGCCACCGACGAGAGCGGTGCTGAAGATGTCAAAGATCGACATGTCAAAATGTAAAGGCGTGTGGTTGCTAACGCGATCAGTGGGCTTCAATTCGCAGAGTTCCGCCGCCATTTGCGCGTATGCCAATGCGCTTTTATGTGTGTGTACAATCCCTTTTGGGGCTCCTGTGGATCCCGATGTCATCAGGATATAGCTGGGATCGTCCGCTTCACGTCTGGAGCTTTGTTCAAGCAGCGCTTTCTTAGACGATACATCTGGCAGCTCATGCTCCAGGTTTAATATCTTGTTGGCAGAAAACCGAGTGACAAAACCTGAAACCCTAGCAGTATCAGTGATCACGAAGCCCGGGTTAACTGTCTGGGATTGGGTGAATATCCGCTCGGGCGGTGCCAAGGGGTCAATAGGTACATAAACGGCACCGACACGCAGCACGGCATTGATGGCAGCAATCGCGTTCAGCGACTTCGCCGCGCAAATAACAACACGGTTGCCGCGTTCGACGCCTGCTATCACCAAGTGATGAGCAATCCGGTCGGCTTTGGCGTTCAGGTTCGCATAGCTGAGTTTTTCGCCCAGAAACTCGACCGCATCGCCTTTTGGGGTGGTTTCGGCGAAGTGCCTGAGTGCATCATCAAGAAACTCCGGTTTGATCATCAGTAAAGAACCCCAGCACTTGCATCGCTCAAAAGGGGTATTGATCCGACAGTTCGACCAATAAACCACGCTAAAGTGAAGATGATTGCCAAGGTCGACCCGAGCTTAAGGCCGACTACTCGATAAACAGACATGTTGCGCATTGTGAAAAAGATGGGGAACAGCAAAAGAACAAGGATGAGTTGCCCGATCTCAATCCCGATATTGAACGATCCAAGACCAAGGGTGACGCGCGCGGGATCAAGGCCAAATTGATCTAGCGCATTAGCGAAACCAAGGCCGTGGAAAAGCCCAAAAAGAGCAACAAGTTTCCACGATCCAACGGAAAAACGCGCTGACAAATTCCACAAAGCAACAACAACGATCGATACCGCAATAGCTGCGTCAACTAGCGTTCTTGAAAGGTTGATCCCTGCAAGCGTTGCCAACCACAGTGCAAAGCTGTGTGCGATTGTAAAAGCGGCCACGATCTTAGCTGTCTCGCGAACGGCTTCGCTGGCGCTCTCTACGGGAACCCAGCGACTGTTTTCTAACCGAACGAGTGCGCCAAGCAGCAGTGGAACAAGAAAGAGGACATGACCCCATCCCAGCAACATTTGCCAAACACCGCGTTCAAAAAATGTGCGTGCGATATCCTTGTTGGATTCGTCGTTCAGATACAGCTTTTTAGCGCCATCACCGAACGAGAAGATGAGCGAGATGTAAGCTTCATTCTCATCCATATTATTGCGGGTGTTGCTGCCAATGAGCGCGAAACCGCGATGCTGTGGGTCGACGTCTTCGAACATTCCCCGATATGCGAGGTCAATCGTAACAGGTGTCATGTCGACGCCCAAAACGTCAAAATGAAACTGCGCGTAAGTTCGCCCCTTCGTTCGAAAGAATGAAATGTTCTTGAACTCGATTTCATAAGGTTTGCCATTTTTTGACAGCTTAAGGCGTTCTTGAAAGTAGTCAGTAAAATCTTCTTGTTGATCGATGAGTTGCGTCTTGGTCAGCAAGTCGTTCACGGTGCTCGATTTCTGCTGAATCCGTGTCAGGTCTTTCAGAGTGATCTCGACGCGGCCACTGAGCGTGTCTTCTGTCACGTCGAAATAGACGTAACTCTCATTGGCGCGGTGCGCATGAGCAAATGAAGCCCATACAATAAAAAGAAGAAGCGATATTGCTGCACGGCAGATTGGTAGGCGTGCGCGTATTGAAATAGTCGCGCTATGGATCATCGTTTGCACCGCCCGTTGTCGAAAGTTGAGGGCGTTGAGAGAGCTCCATTTTCGCGATGATTTGACGCTGGATGTCAGAGGTCCCTGAGTAGGTAATTCCACCAGCAGCGTCACTCAGGTCGATGCTTGTAGATGCGCCTTTTAAATACCCAACGCCTCCGAAAGTTCTCATCGCATCGAGGCTCGAGGCCAGAAATGCTTCAGAAATATGGAGGTTGGTCATTGCGGCAAACTGTGTAAGCGGTTCGCCTCGATCAAAAAGGTCTGCTGCGCGCTCCAGCATCAGTTTACAGGTCTCCAATCGCACTTTCATGTCTGCCAAACGATTTGAAACTGACTGAAAATCGGCTATCGGTTGACCGAAGACCTGTCTTTTTGAAGCAAATTCAACGCATTCGGCCAGTTGCCGAGACATTGCTCCCACTTGAGACGCCAGGATAAAGCTCCTCTCCCAATCAAGTGCAGCTTGGATAATCGCCGCACCCGCCCCTTCGGGGCCAATCCTGCGCGAGGCGGGAACCCAGCAATCTTTGAACGAAAGCGGACCCATCGGAATTGAGTTGAGGCCCATTTTGTTCGGGCCGTAGTCGCAAATAAAGCCTTCATCGTCGGCGTGAACAAGAAAAACGGATACCCCCCAGCGCCCCTTTTCAGGCGCGGTTGAGGCAAAAACGATGGCGATATCGCAGATCGGGCCCATGCCAACAAAGCTCTTGTTGCCGTTCAAGACATATCCGTTGTTTGCTGGCTCGGCCCGCGTCTCTAACGCCAGCGCGTCAGACCCCGCTTTGCTTTCTGTTAATGCAAATGCACCAATCCAATCGCCAGCCATCATTGGGGGTAGGTACTTAGTTTTCTGCTCGTCACTACCAAAGAGTGAGAGCAGCTGCTGGATCGTCCAGATGTGAGAGTTTACACCCATCGCCAAACCGTTGTCTCGGCATCCTTCTCCGAATGACATCATGATTTGAACAAGGTTTGACGCGGTTCTGCGATCATCAGCAACTACGTCGGGCTGAAGCAAGCGGAAGATATCACTGCCCGCTACCTGCTTCCAAACCGTACGAAGATTTTTGCTATCGACGTCCGGGAGGGTCTGTGCGAGTTGCATAACACTGCAATTCCCCGCCTCCAGTTTTGATGTCGTATTTGGTGCCACGCGCTTCATTCGGTAATTGTTAGTAACCGAACTACGAGGCGCGGCGGTAATCGGATCACAATTTTCCTCATCGGTATGCAACTAATCAGGAGCCTTGCCGGGCCTGCAAACCCCCAATTGCACATGCCACCAGCGAATTAATGGCGTTGGGTGAGCATATCGGCCAAGTAGGCTTTCAAGTCGACACTAACACGCTCGTTTCGGCAAGCGTTCCGCATGTTGATACAGGCTTCAGAAATGCCAGGGTCATCCAGCATTTCGGCTATGTCGGATTCTATCCGCTCGGCTGGATCTTTCGTCCGTCTTGCACGGCCCAAGCCATGAAATACCGCGCGTGCGGCACCGCCTTTTTGATCGTTAACATGCGGAAATACCAGCATTGGAGTCCCCGCTTCGACGGCTTCAACCAAGCTACCTGTTCCGCCATGAAATATAAACAGATCAGAGTGTTCCAAGACCTTTTGTTGAGGCACCCATTCACAAACCTGCACATTGCTTGGCACGCTTTGCTGTGCAAGCGCATTCCAGTGCTTTCCAGCAGCGCATAGAAAACGCCATTCCGGGTGGCGGGCAGCAATGCTCCATAGTTTGGGAATCAGTAGGGCATCCGGAGCCATCATCGACCCGAATCCAACAAATATCCGTTTCTGTCCCGCTGTTGCGTTGCAAAACTCGGCGATACTGCGTTCATCCAGATCACGGTGGGGAAGGTCGACCATGATCATGGGGCCAAGATACTGCATGTATTTATAGGGCTTAGTCGGCAGGTCCAAAGCACGGGGCAATAACAAGGCGGTAGAAATTTTGTATGTCCAGGGCATCTGCCAGCAAGCGATCCGACGTATAGACTTGATTGGCACGTTTAGGCGCCGCGCAAGCTCGATTAGTGCCGTTGGATGATCTGCGCCTTGGTCACGGCGTCGATGGCGACGAATTTTTGCAACCTTTCCTAGAAGGTACTGCGTCCAAAAAAAAGCAATGCCTAATCTGCTGCCCAGTGCGCCTTGTCCCGGAAATGATCGTTTGTGGAGAGGCGGCGCTTGCAACCCCGGTGGTGACAGAAACATGCTGCTGTATTGTACAACAGGCTTACCAAGCGACAACGCGACGATAATGTGTGCGTGCATTTCGCAGTCAACAAAAATCAAATCGGGATTGTAAGCTTCTAAAGCCTCTGGCAGCGTATCGACCCCGAGCGCTGAAACGGCAGTGTTCAGCCGCTCATTCTCGGCTAATGAATTCAATTTCTTTTTGCCGGTTGGGGGCAAAAGAGGGGTTAGAGTGTGTATTTTGGGGTTTGGGATTTTGTGATGATCCAGCCCGGCAAACGACAAGAGTTCCGATGCTTTCTGGGGGGCAAAGAAACGGATGTCGTAACCATGGCGCTGTGCTTGCTTCGCGAACTGGGTGGCACTGCAGAGCGGGCTAAAAATTCCACTCGCTATGATGGCCAAACGCGGCGGCTTCACTTTGAATTATCCTTATCCGTCTCTTCTAAGAGATGACATGTCATTAAGTTGTATCTTTTCGAGCTTTGTCTTCTTTAGCTTATGAATAGGCACACACACGTTAGTTCGGGAAATTATTCACGACCGCTGTGGAGTTAAGATGATTTCGAACTTCGTCAATAGAGTTGGCGGGGGTATTCAAGTGAGAACTTATTATGATGTGGCTGGGTCTGAGTGATGGCGAATGGAATGGCCCAGATTCGCCAGCGCACAGTATGCAATGAACATCTCAGGTACGGATCTAGATGTCGTCCGTTTCTTCTTCGCCACCACATTGCACGCCACGATGATGGTCACGGTTTATAAACTTCGGCTAATTTCCAAATCCTGTAATCGGGTGCGAGTTCCGTATTTTGGTCCCTGTTTCTTATCCATAAACTTTATTGGATCGCTAGGTTCTGGACCCATTAATTTGGTTGCCGTCATCTCGGCTGCGTGATTCAAACCCCTGAGTTTCAGGGGTATAACATGAGTAATCTATT